>JBEHXM010000079.1:0-25005 GCA_048498695.1 Bacteroidota bacterium | reverse complement strand
ATGCAAGCGCAAGTGTAGTGTTGCCTGTTTCATTGGCCGCTTCAGCATTCATCAACAAAACCTCGGAGTAACGGATCACCCTTACATCCTGGCCTGCACCGGGATTACCATTCAGTATCGGCTCAGCAAACGGAACATAGGATTTATAGTTGTACATACTATCCACATGGCCGTTATCAACCGCAGGGATAGCATCCCCTTCCTTAGAAGTACCGCCAGCAAACAAGATGGTGGCATCTAAACGCGGGTCACCTGGCTCAAAGGCATTTACCAGGGCTCTTGTCGGGATATTGAAACCCCATCCATAGGTAGGCGCAACCCCCTGAACCTGTGAAAATTGACTATCTGATGCCTCGGTATTGCTTTCAGTATTAGGGCATTGTATCTCAAATATCTCCTCAGGATTGTTTTCATTGGCAATGCGGAATGACTGTTCAAAATTGGCGAACAATGAATATTGACCCGAGGCTATTACGGCATTGGTATAGGTTAAAACATCACCCCACTTTTTCTGGTACATAGCAACCTTTGCATGCAATGAAAGTGCGGCGCCTTTTGTGGCACGGCCGATATCCAGCCCGCTATAACTTTGCGGTAATACTGCAGCGGCATCGGTCAGGTCCTTCTCCACCTGGGCATAAACCTGTGCCCGTGCGGTACGCGGGATATTATAATCAGCAGCTGTTTTAGGATAATGTAACCTCAAAGGCACATCGCCATAAGCTCTTGCCAGCCTGAAATAATTGTAGGCCCTTACAAATTTAGCTTCAGCAACGTAACGCGCTTTCAAAGTAGCATCCATATTGATTTTAGGAATGCTGTCAATAGCCTGGTTACACAAGCTGATGGAAGTGTACTGACCATCCCAAAAAGTATCATCAAAACCACCTTCGGCACCAGTTTGGGTAAAGGTGTGATAATATCCTATTGCGGGCGAATCGCCTGATGTGCTTCCTTTTTCCACTTCATCTCCTCCCATACTTTCAATAGCCAGTGCAGGGAACGCTGTTTGTGCCCAGGCCCGTAAATTGGCATATATGGCATTTATACCCTGGGTAGCACCGGCTGCATTTGTATATAATTGTGTAGCAGGCAACTGACCCTGCGGAGCCGGATTCAAAAAGCTCTTTTTACAGCTTTCTGCCGATATGATAAGCATAACCACAGAGGCTACACTAAATATCTTTATAAAATTATTTCTGTTCTTAAACATGACTCAATATTTTATAGTTAAAATGTAACGTTTACGCCTGCATTAAAGATTGCATATGTCGGAACGACACCGTTGTCGATACCCTGGTTGATCCCTGCCTGTGCACCATCGGTTAAGATAGCGGGCAATTCAGGATTAAAGCCTTTGTATTTGGTAAAGGTGGCCAAATTTTGACCTGAAATATAAATCCTTAAGGCGCTGATCTTCAATTTTGACAGAACTGATGGAGGCAGGTTGTAGCCCAACTGTACATTGCGTATCCTTAAGTAGCTGCCATTTTCAACATAAAATGAGTTTGGCTGACCATTAGCGGCATCACTGAGGAATGCAGATGGTGTATTATTTGATGTACCCGGACCATGCCAGCGGTGATTATAAAAATCCTGTGTCCAGTTCTCAAAGCCAAATCTTACATCTTCGTTACCATTGTATAAGCTAACTTTACCAACACCGGATATATCTGCCGACAGATCAAACGCTTTATATTTAAGCGCGATGTTTAAACCATATAAGTATTTGGGGTTTGGATTACCCAAAACAGTTTTTTGACCGTTGTTGCCATAGATCACGTCCCCTGCCTTAGCATTAGCCTGGCCAGATGCAGTGGCTTCCTGATCTGTCTGGAAAATGCCAACTACTTTATATCCGTAGAATTCTCCTATAGGCTGGCCAACAATGGTACGGTTAGTTAAGTTACCACCTGCTGAACCTGCACCTCCGCCATATAATGGAATAGGGCCTGATAATACTGACAATACTTTGTTATCATTAATACTGATGTTACCATTAACCGAATAGCTGAAATCTTTGCCGATACGGTCCCTCCAGCCTGCAGTAAATTCCCAGCCTTTATTCTGGTAAGTAGCCTGGTTAGCTACCAATGTACCACCGCTTGCACCCAATGAACCTAACACCGGTACCGGAAATATGCCGTCCTCGGTTTTCTTTATATAATAGTCGGCCTCAAAAGTTAAGCGATCATGCAAAAAGCTGCTTTCTATACCAAAGTCGGTACCAACAGATTTTTCCCAGAACACTACCGGAGGTACTAAAGATAACAGTCCCGAGCCGATCTGTAAATTATCGCCGCCACCCATGTTTGATATAAATTGCTGATTTAAAGCTATCGCATGCTGTCCTGTGGCTCCGTTTCCGGCCTCACCCCAGCTTCCTTTTAACTTCAGGTTGTCAACAATATGCTGGTCTTTCATAAAATCCTCATTGCTGATCACCCAGCCCGCACCAACTGACGGGAAAGTTCCCCATTTATACTGATCGCTGTATACAGAGGAAGCATCACGCCGCACAGTTGCGTTTAAAAGATACTTATCGTTATAAGAGTAGCTTACCCGGCCAAAGTAGGATTCGCGGGTTTCAATATTACCCCCATCGGTCAATGTCGGGTTATTGCCCAATGCAAAGTACTGGCCTCCCGGAATGTCAGGGACATTCTGTGCAGTGCCATTTTCATAGAAAGACCTTAGTCTTTGCAGCGATTCACCGGCCAATACAGTTAGGTGATGCACCTTATCAAAGGTTTTGTCAAATGTCAGCGTGTTTTCCCATAGCCAGTTCCTGGTATCGGAGTTGTTTTTGGTTAAACTGCTGATCGAGTTGAACTGACCTTGCGTAGCCTGGTATACCGGGGTATAACCCTGTACTTCCTGGTGACCAAAAGTGCCGCCAAAGCTGGTGCGGAATGTCAGGAAATCAGTGAACTTTAGCTCAGCATACGCATTACCGTTGAACAGGTAGTTTTGTGTGGTCTGGTTAAAATAATCCAGTATTACCTGCGGGTTACTTACAGCATTACCAACCGGAAAATCACCGGGATCGCCATAAGTGCCGTCGGCATAACGCACCGGCACAACAGGTGCAGCAGTATACGCCTTGTACATAATACCATCCGGGATGTCCTTTGAATGGTCTCCTTCTAAAATTGCGCTGTATCCTACTTTCAGGAATTTATAAACCTGTACGTCCTGGTTTAAATGGGTAGTGATCCTGTTGTATTTATTATAAGCTACATTACCGTTTTGGGAATAGTATCCTGCCGAGAAATTATAAGAGCTTTTATCGGTGCTGCCGCTTATGCCAATATTATGGCTTTGCGTAAATGAGTTATGCAGTATCAGGTTAATCCATTCAGTACCGGTGCCAAACTTGGAAGGGTCGGCGAATGTTAAGGCGCCGCCGCTTAACGAGCCGTTTACCTCATTTACCATTGTAGCATACTGAGTGGCGTTTGCCATCACCGGTACATTGGTAGGGGTTGAGAAACCCGCATAGGCATCATATCTCACTTTAGCAGCTCCCTTACCCTTTTTGGTTGTGATAATAATTACACCGTTTGCAGCCTGTAAACCATAAATGGCCTCGCTGCTGGCATCTTTCAGCACACTCATGCTTTCGATATCATTTGAGTTGAGGAAGCTGATATCATTATACCAGACACCATCCACCACGAACAAGGGGTTTACATTACCATAAATTGTACCCACGCCTCTTAAAGTTATCTGTGGAGATGATCCGGGGGTACCCGAGTTGATGATCTGTACGCCGGCAACCTTGCCCTGCAATGAGCTTACCGGGTTAGGGTTGGGCTGGCTTGCAAGGTCTGCTCCTTTAACTGTAGCAATTGACCCTGTATTATCAACTTTACGTTGTGTACCGTAACCTATTACAACAACTTCAGCCAGGGCACTTTTTTGCGCCTGTAATTTAACATTAAGCGAAGTTTGCCCGCTTACGGGTATCTCCTGAGATGCATAGCCAATATAGCTGAATACTAAAGTGGCATTTGAGGGAGCGCTTATTGAATAAGCACCGTTAGCATCGGTTTGTGTGCCATTTACTGTTCCTTTTACGTTTACGGTTACGCCTATCAATGTTTCGTTATTTGCAGCATCAGATACAATACCCTTTACTGCTACGTTTTGTGCAAACGCCGAATTGATAAAAAAGAAACACAACAACACCAACCCTGAAATAGTAAAAATTCTTTTCATGTGGTTTTAGAAATTGGGAAAATGAATAATAATTGGTTCGAAATAAAAACGAAGTTGTGGAGATAATACATTTTTAACAAATAATTGTACTCTACATTAATACATCATTTAAAAAGTAGTTTCTCAATGTCAATTTTATATGTTTATAAATAATTGATATTCAATTAATTAAAAACACTTAGTGTAGCAGACACGTACTACATTAAAGAAGTATGCTATATGGTGGAGGAATTGTGCTATGAGAGGTAATGATGTAGTGTTAAAGCTCCATGAGAAACTCGACCAGGTTTTTGTCGTGTTCAAGATTGAGTTTTTTACGCAGCCGGTAGCGTCGTATCTCTACACCCCGCAGAGAGATGTTTAACAATGATGCCATTTCCTTGCTGTTCATATTCATACGTAGGTAAGCGCAAAGCTTAAGGTCATTGGGTACAAGGTCGGGATGCTGGGCCTTTAGCTTTTTAAAGAAGCTTTCATGCGCCTCGTTAAAGCTGCTCTCAAATAAGTTCCAGTCACGCTCATCACTCATACCGTCACTGATCACCTTTTGTATCTTTCGCAGTTGCTCATCCGAAAGCTTTTTGCCCGAACTATCTTTAAGCTGATTGATGCCGTCGCTTATTTTTTGCAGCAGCTCGTTCTTATAAACAATATTCATAGCTGAGTTGGCCAGCTCACGGCTTTTGCTTGCCAGATCCGCCTGCAATTGCTCGGTACGTATCTTTATGATCTGCTGTTCGCCGGCGATCGCTTCCTGCTTTAAAAACTCTTCCTTCTCTTTTTGAAGCTTTTCGTGAATATGATGCTGATGGCGTTTTAACTTGATGCGGTAATATTTGCGTACCAGGAAATAGGCCAGTATCAGTAACAGAACATAGCAGATTAACGCCCATTGGCTGGCATACCACGGCGCCAGTATGGTAAATGTGAGCACCGTTTCGGGCGAAATGTTCTCCTCATTTATTTTTGCACGAACCTTAAAATGGTAAGTACCCTGGTTAAGATTGGTGAATTCCTTTTGGCTTTGGGTGTTCCAGTCGGACCACTGGCGCGAGTACCCATCGAGGTAATACTGGAATTTTATTTTCTCCTGCCTGTAAAAAGGCAGTGAATAAGATATGCGGATATTATTTTCGGCATAGGGTATTTCGATGGCGTTCTGGCTGCCATTGCCCGCTATGGTAGTTATCTTATCGGTTATATTTTCAATCTTCCGGATGAGTACGCCCGGCAATTTAATTTTGTTCTGCTGCAAGGCATCCTCATCGTTCAATATCACAAAGCCATCGTCAACACTGATGAGGTAAATGGAGCTGTTGATACGGCTGATATTCTCATAGTTCTGTACCATACGCCCATCAAGAATATTGAACCGGGTAGAGTCGATACTTATTTTACCGGGTACCGAAAAATCTGTTAGCGACACATGACCGTGATTGATGAACCAGTATTTTTTTCCTAAGGCCGGGATGATCTTATTCGACCTGTCAAACGAGCCCAGCTTTTTATTGAGCTGCTGATATTTAGAGAAACGGTCGCTGATATCATCATATACATAAAAGCCGGAGTCGGAAGCAAAAACAATGCGGTTATCAAGATTAAATACATTGATATTATAGCTGCCGGGAAGGCCATATTGCTTATCATAATATTTAACGGAGGTAGCTTTTTGAAGATCGCTGCTCAGTGTAACCTTGTAGATACCTTTATAAGCATGACTTACCCATATCTGCCCCTTGTTATCCTGTTCTACATAACGGGATGGCTCACCAAAACCCTCTACTTTGTGGTCGAACACCCAATTACCGGCTTTGTCCTTTTTGTAGATGATCAAGCCTGTATAAGTGCCTTGTATCAGCTGGTGGTCGTTTAATTTTTTGATGGTCCAACCGCCGCTGATCTGGGTGATCTTGGATAGTGTATTCCCGTTTACCTGGAAAGTGCCTGTGTTATGACCGCAAAGCAGCTTTCCATCCTGCAAAGATAACTCCCAAACCTGTCCCTGTGAGCCGGGAATCAGCTTAAAATCAAATGACTGGAAC
Source organism: Bacteroidota bacterium (assembly GCA_048498695.1). GTDB lineage: Bacteria > Bacteroidota > Bacteroidia > Sphingobacteriales > Sphingobacteriaceae > Mucilaginibacter. The sequence goes on along the minus strand of JBEHXM010000079.1, from coordinate 18,742 downwards.
AATCTTTTATTGCCATTCTTTACCCAATCGCTATAAAACAAGCCCTGGTTGGTACCGAGGTAGATCTTATTATTAAAAATGATGCTGGAGTAAACCGTACCGAAGCGCCCGGTTTTATCGAAATAAAAATATAGCGGGGAATTGATCTCGATACGGTCGATACCGTTATCCAAACCCGCCCACAGGTTTTGTTCACTATCCAGGAATAAACTTAAGACGGTATTATTTTGCAAGCCGCTTGATTTGTTGATCTGCTGCACCACATTGCCAGCGGTATCTATAATGATCACCCCGTTGAGGATAGTGCCATAGGCCAGGTATTTGCCGATCAGAACACCGTTGTTGAGTTGGTAGGTTTTTAGAAAATCATTGGCCTGGTTATTCCAGGGCCTGATCTGTTTGTTATCATAAATAAATAAACCGTTACGCGCGGTACCGATCAGGAGGCGGTTATCAGACAGGGGCAATATGGATAAAACCCCGCTGTTGCCCATTATATTGCTGCCATTAACGTATTCCAGCTTATTGTTCTTCAATTCAAATAAGCCCGAGTTTACCTGTTCAACAAAATACCGGCTACCTGTTTTGAACAGGAACAAAAAAGGCTGCGGGCCTTTGATGACATTGATATGCCCCTTACTGTAAATGTAAATAGAGCCGAATGACTGAAAGATCACCTGCCCGTCATCTACATATATTTTCCAGATCTCCTCGTTAACAGGCTGGTATTGTTTGGGCACCAGTTGATTGAGCGAATGGTATTGCAGCTGGCCTTTTTTATTAATCTCCCAATAGCCAAATTCGCCGAAACCGCCGGAATACACTTTGCCTTTGCCATCGGCAGCTACCGAGCGGACGATGAGGCCGTTTGGCATTTGATAGGATTGCCAGTATTTGCCATCAAAAGTGAGCAAGCCTTCAGAATTGCCGAAGTACATAATGCCATGCTCGTCCCTTGTTACCGACCAGTTTTGATTACCCGACTGGTAGATGGCTTTGGTATAATTTTGAACATAAGGCACCCCGATACTTTTGATATCAGCCCCCGCGGCAAAATATACCGAAAACAGGATGAAGGATATACTGATCAGAATGGCTTTACGCATAGGCTTATAAACCCTTTAGCCAACGGCTATTGGATTACGAAAATACGGTTTGAAACGGATTCTTATTCAGCCAATTGAATTTTAGCAGATTTCTTGCTGACATTAACCGGCTGAGGCACTTTCACATAATAACCCGTGCCGTCATAAACCCGTTTGCGCGGATGTTCTTTACAGGCATCACTGCAGCAACCGTCCATTGTTGTGCCGCATTCATCGCACTGGGTAAAATGCTCGTTGCATTCAGGATTGGCGCAATTGATCATCTTGTCAGTTGTTTTGCCACAGTTGAAACAGGTGGAGATCACCACCGGGTTTACCTGGTTTACATCAACCGAAAGACGGTTATCAAACACATAGCACTTGCCTTCAAAATCCTGGCCGCCGGCTTCCTTGCCATATTTGATGATACCACCATGCAACTGGTACACATCGGTAAAGCCTTCGTGCAATAACAAAGCTGATGCTTTTTCGCATTTGATGCCACCGGTGCAATAGGTCAGGATCTTTTTATCCTTAAACTGTGCCAGCTCATTTATCTTAGAAGGAAAATCGCGGAAATTTTCGATATCCAGTGTAATGGCATTTTTGAATTTGCCGAGGGAATGCTCATAGTTTGAGCGCACGTCCAATATCACCACGTCATCGCGGTCCTTCATGGCCAAAAAATCGTTTGGCTCCAGGTGCTTGCCGGTTTGCTTTTCGGGGTTGATGATATGCGGATCGCGCAGGCCGGAGTGAACGATCTCAGATTTATACCGCACATGCATTTTTACAAACGATGGTTCTGCTACTTTATCCACCTTAAAATCTATCGCGGCGAAACGGGGATCTGCATGAAGGGTATTCATGTAAGTTTTACATGATTCTTCCGAACCTGAAACGGTTCCGTTAAGGCCTTCTTCAGCAACGATGATACGCCCAACCAAATTAAGCGACTTACAAAATTTCAAGTGATCGGCAGCGAATTGTTCCGCATCCGTTATTGTTGAATAACAATAATAGAGTAGTGTATTGTACTTTGTCATAAATCCATCGATACTGCTGCAAACAGCGTTAAATGCGCTGCAAAGATAGTTATTTGAGCTTAAATGTAAAAGATGCAGGGATAACAGAAGAAAATCCTGTAAACCGGCGGATTAACCGGAGTGCCATGCCCAGCAAAAAAGTTTTCCACATTAGAAGTTAACAGCAAACCCTAAATGACTGAGGTTCAGGTAATCGCTGCAAGAGGTTATTAAACAGCCGTTTGTTTTATAGATAATTATTTTGCTTTTTAAACAATTTTAGGATATTTGCAGCACCCTAATTAATTCTTTATACCGGAGGTCCTCTGCCTTAACTGGCAGGGGATTTCTATTTTAAAAATCTTTCATATTTCTGCAGTCAAATCCGAAATTGAAAATCCGAAACGGCGGAGCCTTCTTGAACACCATAGAAAATAAACAGCTGTGAAAAATCCGAAATCAATTTATTTGATACCATAGAATATCCTGAAGCCCTGCAGGTATTTGCTTTGGCCGGCAAATGATATACCATAATCTATGCGGAATATGAGCCGCTGGATGCCGATATAAAATTCGGAGTAGTTGCGGTTATTGCTTTCGTTCAGGTAGTTCACGCCGATGATCTCTTCGAGCTTAAGCTTCCTGATAAAAGGAATGTTATTTAAAAAGTATCCTGCAAAATCATGCTCATAATGCCCTTCAAAATACGCCCCGCTTGCACTATAGGTATAAAACGGCAGGAAATGGAAGCTGCCCGGCGTAGGGTCAAAAGTAGTACCCTGGTTGCCCTGGAAATGGTTATAATCCATAAAATACAGGCGGCTGCGGTTAAAGAAATCTCCCCCGGCAAATTTAAAGGACGAAAACCCCATCAGCCCTGTAGTCAGGTGCTCCTGGAAAATCTCTATCGAGGCAAAATCATAGTTTACATCCGAGCCAAATACACCATTGATCCCTTTGCGGTAATTGAACCTGATCTGCGGATAGGGCGATGGTTCGTAAGTACGGCCATAAGGACGGGTAACATATTGCTGATCAAAAGTATATGTCAAAGAGGCAGCTAATGTAAGCGCCCTGTTTTGCGGGAACAGTACTGACCTGTCTGTTGCCGGGGCATCGGGCATTAATGGGTTGTTGGATGTTAAATGCCTGTCGTCATAGGTCTTGATGGCATAGTAGGAATTGTTATACAATTGCGTACGGTTGGCATAAGACAGGTCGGCTTTTAATAACAGGTTCCTGCTCAGGTCATGCTGGTAACCCAGTTCGCCAAATTCAGAACGGTAATATTTAACATAGTTCCGTTCGCTCAGCAATGTGCTCAGCGTATTAAAATAAACTGAACGTGTGCCCACGTTACTCAGGTCAAGTATAGCGCTGCCGAAGCCAAATGAAAATTTACCCCTATTCAATGGGTCGTAATTATATTCGCCCTTTACATTGGCATTAAATAACTTATCAGAGTTGCCATAACGGAGGTTAGGCGAAATACTGTACGACTGCAAATTATCGTAGTGATGAGCATAAGTTCCCCTCAAATTAAGGCCCACACCTTCAACCGTATTATAAAAAACGGTCTGGATAAAAGGATCGACATAGATCGAATCTTTGTTATCGTGGTAAGTCGCTTTGTAACCGAACGGGATATAAGGCAATACCAGGAATGCGTTTTTGTGGATCTTATCGGGACTGTATTTTTCTATGGACTTCTCCAGCTGTGCCCTGAATTCCTTTTTGTAATAGTCCGTTCGCTCCTGCCTGGTCAAAGGCACAGGCCTTGCCCCTTGCCAGTACACCGAATCGCGGCTGTTTTCAATAGTATCCACCCGCATCCGCTCACCATTAAAATAGTTGTCAGGAAAAGCTGGCTGAAGGTTATAGTTATTATAGATACTTAAATAATAACCTTCAAACTGGAAGCCCAACACATTACCGTTAAAATTAAATCGGGTAGTCAGCGGCAGCCACACGCTGTCAGTTATTGGCACATACTCCTGGCTTACCGATAATGTATCCACCAGGTTTAGCCCGTTTTCTTCGTTGGTCAGTCTTAAGTCGACACCATATAAGCGCCAGTCGCCCTCCACAATGTAGATATTACCTACAAAAACGGGGTCATAGGATCTTTTGGGTATTACCTGTATTTTATGGACGGTAACGCCATTTTCTATTTTAGAGCCAACTAAAACATAACGGTAATAATGCAATGCATTATCTGCTATAGGGGAGACGAAACCATGACTGCTTAAACCCGGTACTGAAAAAATATTATTGTAAAAGTTTACCGCCAGGTCCGAGGCTTTATTATAGCTGAAGGCGGTGTTCCGTCCCACAGTTTTGGAGGCGATCATTTTCTCTTTTACCTTATCGGGCTGCTCAAAATTATAATCAGACAATGACTCTGACTGGTAGAGTATACCTTTGCCGTTGCTATCCACGCTCAAGGCATCAGAAACATTCTGGCCCATCAACGATTTTGGCGCGCGGTCGAGCTTTTGTACGCCTTTCACATATACAATGCACGAGTATTGTTTAACATGTTCCAGGTAATACCGGCGCTTAGCGATCACTTTTCGGATGATCGTTACTGCAGAATCCTGTATTTTAGGATTAGTTCTGTTGTACTCTGCAAACTGGTAATTTTCATTCTCCAGGTGCATATCATGCTGAACGTTCTGATCAGTGATGGTTATTTTCTCAGCCACTTCCTTATAACCTACAAAACGATAGACCACCTCATAAGTACCGGCATTCAGCTTGAACTGGTACATGCCCTCTTCATTGGCTACGGTGCCATAGGTGGAATTGCGGATATAAACTGATGCAAAGGAGGCTGGCTTGTTATCATGCCCGGTGATCTTACCGGTAAGCAGGTATTGCGCCGAAACCGGTAAGGTAATGACAGTAATAAAAAACAACAATAGACATTTTCTCATGCTTGCAGATAACCTAACATATAACATACCGGGCTCAAAATGTTTGTAAAATAGCTATTAATTTAGATCGCGTTCTCAAAAAGAAGACCATCTCTAAACAAAAAAAGAGTCCGCAAAGGAACTCTTGATCTCATAGGTATTTGAAAATATAGGTGGATCAGGCTGCTTGTTGAACCTGGTGTTGTTTTTGACCTGAACGGGTAGTTTTAAATCTTTCCAGATCTGACTGGATCAATGCTTTCAATTCCATATCCAGTGCTTTTAATATTACGGTGGTTTTAGTTGAGTTTTTCATGACGGTGTTTGTTTTGTGTGTTTAGTGAAATGCCAATATTATGCCAATACCTAAAAAACCCATGCAATCAGCCTGAAAACGGCCTTTAGGAAGAGATAGCCATACAAATACAGTATAGCCTGAAATACACAGCGACTAATTTAGACTACAAAACGATGACAATTGAACTTTAAGAAATACCGGTATGGAAAGCACAGTCCAAAAAAAAATCCCTTGCCGCCCCCACGCCAAGAGATTTTAGAATCATTAAAATGCTATTAATGAAATAACTAATATAACTGCTTGTACGCCAGCAGACTTTAAAAGGTTACTTAAAATTAATTTTATTTTATATTTTTTTACTTAAGGGGTGATTTACAGGTAAATAAAAAAGGGACACCCTGTCGGATATCCCTCTGAAATTTAATTTAACCTTTCCCAAACGGAAAAGAGCTTTGGCAATTAATTTTGCTGATCGCCGGGGCCATCACCATCAAGCCCTACGATCTTATATACCTTGTTATTGTTGCCGTCAGTTTCTTCCTGGTAATAGATACCATCAGCCGATACATAATAAGTTGTACCATTCAGTTTTACCCTGCGGCAATCGGGTGGTAGTTGTGTAACCACATCACCTACTTTCGGGACAAGTGCATCAGCTCCGCTTTCATTGGTATTCAGCTGGCCGTCTTTACCGGCTATCTGGTATACAACAGAGCCGTCATCTTTGGTAACTGCTTCATAGTATACCCCGTTCTTTTCATAATACTGCTGCCCATTGATCACGATGGACTGTGCATCAGACGGCAGTGAATTAATAGCTGCACCTACAGGTGGCTCAACTACGGTGTACTGATCGTTATTATATTGGTAGTAAAGGCCGTCGCTGTAATAGTATGGATAACCTCCCCAATAGAATGAATAATAGCCGTAAGGCAAAAACCCAAAACCAAGGCCCAGCCATGGATAATACAGACTGCCATAATAGCCGCGGTTATAAAAATAGCCGCCATGCCTGCCCCAGCCATAACGCCCGTAAGCGCCGCCATGACCATAATAGCCGCCGCCAACAGAACCGCGTACAAAACCACGATGGCCCACAGCACCAATGGCAGCATTGTTACGGATCGCGCCACGCGAACCTACTACGCCACGCCCGGCAAACCCACCACGCGAGGCTGAAACCCCGGCACGCGGTGCATAACCAGAACGCGGTGCAAAACCGGAACGCGGCGCAACGCTGCTGCGCGGTGCTGCAAAGCTCCCGCTCCTTGGAGAAACGCCCATTGAACGGCCGCCTCCCGAAAATCCTCCGGATGAATGACCTCCGCCACCACCTCCACCGCCCGAGTGACCGCCGCCGCCACCACCGCCGCCTCTGTGCTGCGCCATGGTTGGCATGGACATGAACAAACACAATACTGCGCTCAAGCCGATATGTGTTAAATATTTATAAGTTATTTTCATGATCTTGATTGATAGTATATATTCTTTTATTCGGTACCAACCTCATTGGCCGGTATTGTATTATTGATAAAAAGGCAGTTAAAATAGTTGAAATTTAAACGCTCAAAGCCTCTAAAATCATATACGCAAGGGCCGGTGGCTTAGATACACCTGCCGGTACGAATAATGCAATTTTTTCAGGCCGGATTGCCTTTTTAGCAAAAGACCGGTTAAACTGATACCGCCGATGAGCAGTGAAATAAATACTAAAGTGTTTTGCGGTGCATTGCCTGTAACAATTTTTTTGGTGTCAGCCGTTGCCCTGTACGACCGGTACAGCAATACCAGTATGTTATCCGTACTATGCTGCATACTCCTGGTGGAATTTAAAACAAGATGTTTTTGGGATTTAGCAGGCTGGTTTACAGACCTTAGGGCATTGTATTTTGGAAGATAAAGGATACAGGCAACGGCAATAAGCAGGTAGATCGCCAGCAGCGACAGCACCATGCTTTTTCTTATAACAGACATCTCCGTTCTCACGTATCCTTTTAGATTAGGTTTAATAAATATACAAATTTAATTAATTAGACAGGCCAAAATGCAAAAGGTTTAACCAGGAACGCGTATTTAACACTTTTATTGAGGTGGGATGACAGTAGAATCTATTTTATAACAATTTCTATAAATATGTCGTTATTTTAATAAACAGAAACGTTGCCTATGAAAAACAGAACTAAATTTTTAATAGCCCTGGCCTTCTCCATGGTCATGGCTTCGCCCCGGCTATTTGCACAATCCAATCCACCCAAAACCGCCGACAAGACATTGGAAATAAACCGCAGAAAAATTGACTCCCTTGACAAAATATTGATAAAAGTAATAGGTGAGCGTGAAAGGGCAGTTAAAGAAATCGGCATCTATAAAGCCAAAAATAATATCCCATCCCTGCAGGCCGCACGTTTTCAGCAGGTAGTAGATAAAGGTATCGAAGCCGGCAAAAAAGAAAACCTGTCGCCAGAGTTTATTACAGAATTACTTAACGCGATCCATAAGGAAAGTTTGAGAATTGAGGATGGTATAAAGACGGGGAAGTAAACGACTTTGCCATATTTATAGCCTGAGCGCCTTATTTTCCCTCTTGTCATCCTGAGTGATAACGAAGGATCTTCTAAAAGTGCCAGGTGACGAACATGCTAGGCGAAGAAGATGCTTCACTGTGCATAACAATTAGTAAATAATCATAAATGTTTAGGAGAATAGCATGAATTACTGGTAACTTTATATTATCTGCTATAGTAAAACGGGTAAACCAATATAAACTAAAAGGTCATGGAGAATTTAAGTAACGAAGAAGCTGCGCCTTTAACAGGGCTGGATCAGTGGGAAGATGACGTATTGCAGCGCTATCCCGAACCCGGCGTACCGGCAAAAAGCAAGGAAGAATTCAGAAATTATGACAAGCCGGAAAACGATGGTGTGCGCGAATTCTACCGTCTGAACCATAAATACCAGACCTACGCTAATGTATTGGCCAAAAAAGAAAATTTTTTAAAGTTTGATAAAAAGGAAATGCCCTGGTGGCAGGCCATGGAATACCTGAATACGCTGGTGGATGACTCGGACCCGGACACTTCGCTCGACCAGCTGCAGCATTTGCTGCAAACCGCCGAAGCGATCCGCGCGGACGGTCACCCGGACTGGTTTATACTCACCGGTTTTATCCACGACCTGGGCAAAGTGCTTTGCCTTTTTGGCGAACCGCAATGGAATGTGGTGGGCGATTCGTTCCCGGTAGGCTGCAGGTTCTCAGACAAGATCGTTTACCCTGAATATTTTGCCGACAATCCCGACACTTATGATGAGCGGTATAATACCAAATATGGTGTTTACTCGCACCACTGCGGTTTGGATAACATCCATATGTCGTGGGGGCATGACGAGTACCTGTATCACATTGTCAAAAATTACCTGCCCGAAGAAGGCTTATATATGATCCGTTACCATTCCTTTTACTCGCAGCACCGCGAACATGAATACGATCACCTGCTGAATGCACACGACCAGGAAATGTTTAAATGGGTGGACAAGTTTAACCCGTACGACCTGTATTCAAAAAGTCCGAAACCGCCCGTGGTAGCCGAGCTGAAACCTTTTTACGAGGATTTGATAGCGAAGTATCTGCCGGCGACGGTTAGGTTGTAGTATTTTGTGTCTGAACCGGAATTTATTGAATTAAAGAATGGGCAGAATTGGATGCCTGTTCAATTCTTGTTTAATCTTCCGAATCCCTAACGTGAAAAATCGCTAAATTATAGTCTGCTTGTATTTGACAACAGGTTGCTATACATTAGTGATAACTAAATCGGCAGAATGCAACGAAAAAAAGCCAATCTAAGTTTGACATTTTGGCTCACGCTGACTATTGGCTTTATCATTCTATTAATGATTGGACTAGTCATCTTGGGTAGCTATGACAGGACGTTCAGCTTAAATATTATTAACGAAACTTCGGCGGGCAGCTCCACTACTAAAGAAGAAGCTATAAAAAGAAAAACATTCGTCTGCGATTTAGTTACACCGACAACCCCCTTTTATATAAGTAAAACTCATATTCTTTATGTAGAAAGCGGTTGGGTAGAACGCCCATGGATTACTGGTTTTTGGTACTGGACAACAAATATTGATACTAGTAGGAACTGGTATGAGGTGACTGTCATCCGACACAAAAGCAATTTAAATACTGCTGAATGGCCCATTATAAATAAAGGCAAGGATACCAGTGGATACGGTAGCCAATTGCAAGACGATAATAACAACAAAAGGCTAACCGGAACCATTGACGATCTTCCGAGTTCGGATACTTTAAGCTATACCGTACTAAAAAGGGATACCATTGATTTCAGGCCAAGTAATATTGAAGGGACATTAATTCTTTTACTTAAGAAAAATTGAATGAAGTAAGCATTACGCTATGTTGACTCACCCCGACATCGTTGCGCTTGTCGACCCTCTCTGCTGCGCAAAGAGGGTTTTCTTTTGCTCTAAATAAACGCGGATATCCGGGATATTTTTCGTATATTGTAACAGGCGTTTTGTTTACCGGGCTTGCCATAGATGACTCAAAAAAAATAAAGAGCTTTCTCCAAAAAATTCGTTCATTCTCTTCATTTCACATTCAATGTATTGATAAACAAAGTTTTATATTAAATACAGGCAATTTTTTACTACCGGCAAACAACCTGATACCCGGCTAATGTGAATTTTTACTACCGGCATAAGGGTAAATACCTGGCTAAGGCAAATTTTTACTACCGGCATAGGGTTTAATGCCCGGCTAATGGAATTTTTTACTACGGGTAAAAGGTATTTAACCCATGGTGGAGTAGGGCTCATACCAAAATATTCCCTGTTAATGCTTAAATTTGCCGTTCCAAAATAGCCACGATATGTATAATACGCTGAAACCTGTTTTAGAGCAGGAACTCGCTGAAATTGAAAACGCCGGATTGTATAAGAGGGAAAGAATAATCACCTCGCCACAGGGTGCCGATATTACCGTGCAGGGCGGCAAACAGGTGATCAACTTTTGTGCGAACAACTACCTTGGGCTTTCGGCACATCCGAAAGTGATACAGGCCGCAAAAGATGCATTGGATACACATGGCTACGGGCTATCGTCGGTACGCTTTATCTGCGGTACGCAGGATATACATAAACAACTGGAGGCCAAAATAGCGGAGTTTTTAGGCATGGAGGACACCATATTGTACGCGGCAGCATTCGATGCCAATGGCGGGGTCTTTGAGCCCCTGTTTAATGAGCAGGATGCCATCATCTCTGACGAATTGAACCACGCTTCCATCATTGACGGTGTGCGCCTGTGCAAGGCCCAGCGCCAGCGCTACAAACATGATGACATGGCCGACCTGGAAGAAAAATTAAAGGCAACGAAAGATTGCCGTCACCGCATTATTGTGACTGATGGCGCGTTCAGCATGGATGGTACCATTGCTCAGCTGGATAAGATTTGTGTACTGGCCGAGAAGTACAACTCGCTGGTGATGATAGATGAAAGCCATTGCTCTGGTTTTATGGGCAAAACAGGCCGTGGCACACATGAGCATCATAACGTGATGGGTAAGATCGATATCATTACCGGCACGCTGGGTAAGGCTTTGGGTGGCGCATCGGGCGGTTTTACATCAGGTCGTAAAGAGATCATTGATATGCTGAGGCAGCGGTCGAGGCCCTATCTATTCTCCAATACGCTGGCGCCATCTATTACCGGTGCTTCCATCGCTGTTTTGGATATGCTAAGTGAAACTACCGATCTGCGCGATAAGCTGGAAAAGAATACCCAATATTTCCGCAGTAAAATGACAGAATCGGGTTTTGATATCAAACCGGGGGTACATCCTATCGTTCCGGTGATGCTGTATGATGCTAAATTAGCTCAGCAGTTTGCCGCCAAAATGCTGGACGAAGGCATTTATGTGATCGGGTTTTACTACCCGGTTGTTCCGCAGGGCAAGGCACGCATCAGGGTACAGATATCGGCAGCACATGATACTTCACACCTGGATAAAGCAATTACAGCATTTACTAAAGTGGGAAAAGAGTTGGGGGTGATCAAATAATAAAAGACATGCAGGAAAAAATCGATCAATATACTACAGAAATAAATGCTTTCGCTCCGGCTAATGCCGATGAACTGGAAACATTCCGTATCAAATTTTTAGGTACCAAAGGGATAATCAAAGACCTGTTCGACCAGTTTAAAAGTGTTGGACCAGAGGAGAAACGCGTATTTGGCAAGGTACTCAACCAGTTCAAGCAATTAGCTGAAGCTAAATATAATGAGCTAAAGGAAACCTTCGACTCACAACTCACAACTCACAACTCACAACTTGACCTCACGCTACCGGGCGAAGGCTTTAACGTTGGCTCACGCCATCCTCTGTCGTTGACCAGGATCGAGATCATCGATATTTTCAAGCGCCTGGGTTTCGTGGTGGCCGAGGGGCCGGAGATCGAGGACGACTGGCATAACTTCTCGGCGTTGAACTTCCCGGAGGAGCACCCTGCCCGCGATATGCAGGACACCTTCTTCATCAAAAAGAACAGCGGCAAGGATGATATTGCTTTGCGTACCCATACCTCATCAGTACAGGTGCGAATGATGGAAAATGGTAAACCTCCGTTCCGCGCAATTATGCCGGGCCGGGTTTACCGCAATGAGGCTATATCGGCCCGGGCGCATTGCTTTTTTCACCAGGTGGAGGGTTTGTATATTGATGAGAATGTATCCTTTGCCGACCTGAAGCAAACGCTTTACCACTTTGTGCAGGAATTATATGGCGAGGGTACCAAAGTGCGTTTCCGTCCGTCTTACTTTCCATTCACAGAACCATCGGCCGAGATGGATGTAAGCTGTACCATTTGCGGCGGATCAGGCTGCAACATGTGTAAATACAGCGGCTGGGTTGAGATATTGGGCTGCGGTATGGTTGACCCTAACGTGCTGGAGAACTGCAATATCGACAGTAAAAAATATACCGGCTTCGCGTTTGGTATGGGAATAGAAAGAATCACCAACCTAAAATATGTGATACGCGATCTGCGTTTGTTCTCCGAGAACGATGTTCGTTTTCTGAAACAATTCCAAACAGAGATCATATGATCAAAAGAGTGTTGATGCTGGTTATTATTTGCCTGGCGTATTTTTCATGCGGCAAAAGCGGTGATGTGATTCCGAATGCCGCAGTCAGCTTCCAGATAAATATTGATAACCCTGCGGTAGCGGCTTTGCATAGCCCAGGCGGGGCGGTGATCATATCGGGACAGGGTTATGCCGGGTTGATCATTTATCGTGAGCCTGATCTGAGCTATGCCGCCTACGACGCCTGCAGCAGTTATATGCCACAAAAAAAATGTGCCGTTGTACTGGATGGCAATTCACTAACCTGTACCGATCCCTGCAGTGGTTCAAAGTTTTCCTTAGCGGATGGTTCTCCTGTAAAGGCCCCCGCTAAACGGTCGCTTAAGCCGTATAATATAAATGTGAGTAATTTTGAGATATTTGTAACCAATTAATAAATGGAAGCGGATAAGATCAAAGAAAGCATAAAGAAGGCGGCGCAGGAGTTATTCCGTAAATTCGGCTATCATAAAACCAGCGTTAACGAAATTGCCAAAAAGGCCAAGATAGCCAAAGCCACTATTTATAAGTATTTCGACAGCAAAGAAGCGGTATTGCATGTGTTGCTGATGGAATATATCAAAACCAGTGTGGACGAACTGATCAACAGCAACGTGCCCGAAATGGATGAGGAAGCGCACCTCAACATCCTGATCATGAAAACCTGCCGCCTCTCTTACACCGTTTGCAACGAGTTTATCGGTTGGGATTTTATCCGTGAATCGACCAACTCACAGGAATTTTTAAAGAACCTCTCCAACGAACTGGAAGAAATGCTGGTTAGTTCCTTTATGCAGCTCAACGGTATGCGCAAGCACGAAACCTATATGCAGCGTATCCGTTTCCTCATCAAATGCAGCAAAAGCATCGTGTTCAGCTTTGCCTTTACCTCGGTAAGCGACTCAGACGTCCGCAAAAATTTTGTTTCCTTCCAAAAGGAGATACTGCCTTATCTGGTTAAGGCGGCAATAGCGGTGTGAAGTTGATTTCGGATTTCGGATTTTCAATTTCGGATTTGAAAACCTGCCATTCAGTTTATTTAATTGATTTAAGATTTTGATTTGTGATTTATTCTCATTTACTTTGAATCACAAAGTGCTTTCTAATGGAAGAAAAAGAAATTCATGACGAGCTTGCTGCCATCCGGGGACTGATGGAACGCTCCTCAAAATTTATATCCCTCAGCGGGTTGTCGGGGATACTGGCGGGTATCTATTCGCTCATTGGCACAGCGATGGCTTATTTTACTATTAAAAGCAGTCCCATTAATAATCCCCCTGGAACTATAAATTTTGATTCTCTTGGCAATGTATGTACTTTATTCATGACGTTGACTGCCATAGCAATAGCAGTATTAATCGTCTCCATTACAACCGCCATTATTTTATCGGGTCGCAAAGCCAAAAGAAAAGGGCAATCCATTTGGGGAAAGACGAGCCAGGAGCTCTTATTTCATATGACCATTCCATTACTGACGGGGGGAATTATAATAGCATTATTCTTACATCTCGGTGTTGTAGAATTTATCGCACCAGCCATGCTTATTTTCTACGGCCTATCCCTGGTAAGCGCCAGCAATTTTACTTTTAACATGGTCAAATATCTTGGCCTGCTCGAAATTGCTTTGGGCCTTATTTCCGCTTGTTTACCCGGCTACGGATTGCTATTTTGGGCCATTGGTTTTGGTGTGCTGCATATTATCTATGGCAGCATGATGTACTTAAAATACGATAGGTGAAAATTTCCTTTGATAAACTTGATAAAGCCTTTGAGAACCGCGTAAGGTTACAGATCATGAGCGTGCTGGTGGCTAATGACCGGTATGATTTTAACTCGCTCAAAGATCTGCTCAGCATTACCGACGGTAACCTGGCTTCGCACCTGAAAGCGCTGGAGAAAGAGGAATATATCATATTCCATAAAGGCTATATCGGTCGCAAGCCAAATACCAATTACGAAGCGACAGCAAAAGGCAAGAAAGCGTTTAAAGATCATCTGGACACCCTGGAACAATTTATCAAACAACAAAAACCGGGATAATTTTTTTTATCCATTTACTTTTAAATACAAAGTACTTTTAATTAATATATCATGACAGGACAACCATCACAACCACAAGGATTTTTAAACTGGCTCAAGGAGTCGGTAACCGTTAAATTAGCGTTTATAGGCTTTTTGATACTGGTATTATTAATACCGTCCGCCCTAATAAACGACCTGGTAAACGAACGTGCTGCCCGGCAGGAACAAACGGTCCGCGAGGTATCAGACCAATATTCGGGCAGTCAGTTGATACAGGGTCCGGTATTATTGATCCCGTATAAAGTTTCCGAAAAGCAGAATGACAACTCCGGCAAGGAAATAAACAAGGAAGTGATCAAAAACTTGTTTATTCTTCCCAACGAGTTAAATTATAAGGCAAGCCTTGCTCCCGAAATACTGCACCGCGGCATATTTGAGGTAGTAGTATACAACACTATGATCAAAGTCTCAGGAAATTTTATTAAAGCCGACCTGGGCCAGTTATCCATATCAGCAGATCAGTTAATTCCTGAAAAAGCACGGTTGCTGTTCAACGTTAGCGATCTGAAAGGACTGAAAACAAATCCGCAATTCAACATAGCGGGTCAAAGCCCTGTTGCCGAACCGGCTTTTGATAATACACTTTTCAATGGTGGGCTGCAGATATCGGTAAATCTGTCCGGACTAACGGATAAAACCATTCCGTTTAATTTTACGCTCGATCTGAAAGGCAGCCAGGAGCTTAACTTTTTGCACCTTGGCAAAACCACAGATGTAGAAATGCAGGGCAACTGGGGCAGCCCAAGTTTTAGCGGCCGCTACCTGCCCGATGAACGCCGGATTGATCCTGTTTCAAACAAATTTTCTGCTAAATGGCGCATGCTTTATTATAATCGTCCCTTCCCTCAGCAATGGGTAAATGATAACAGCATGCTGAGTGCAAAAAAAGTGG
This sequence comes from Bacteroidota bacterium, assembly GCA_048498695.1. GTDB lineage: Bacteria > Bacteroidota > Bacteroidia > Sphingobacteriales > Sphingobacteriaceae > Mucilaginibacter. The sequence continues at coordinate 3,301 of JBEHXM010000079.1, read as the reverse complement.
ATGATGCCAGCTTTGGCGTAAAGCTGCGTCTGCCGGTTGATCAGTATCAAAAAACCACGCGTACAAGCAAGTATGCCATACTCATCATTCTGCTCACTTTTATTTCTCTTATCTTTACCGAGCTGATAGGTAAGCATAAGGTACATGTATTCAACTATATTCTTATCGGCGCAGCCATGATCATCTATTATACACTCCTGCTCTCCTTTTCAGAACAGGTGGGCTATAATATCGCCTACCTCATCGCATCTGTTTCAACTATTGTGCTTATAACAACATTCCTGGCCTCTATTTTAAAAAATTGGAAAGCCGCCGGCATGTTTTCAATCATACTGGCAATATTTTATACGTTCGTTTATGTGATCATCCAGCTCGAAGACCTGGCATTGATGATCGGGAGCATTGCCCTGTTCATGATCATAGCAACATTGATGTATTTTTCAAGGAAGATTAATTGGGACAGGCAGTAAATAAGCACGATCAAGGATTGACAAAGCAACTATAGTCAACCCTTGATCGTTATCAACCTTTCAACTTTACAACATTCCAACCTTACAACAAACTAAAACCCTTACCTTTGCAGCCTGATGAATAAAGCTTCGAACTATCCTGTTTTTGAAAACGTTTCGATAATCGATATTGCCGAAGAAGGCAAAGGCGTGGGTAAGACCAACGACTTTGTGCTTTTTGTAGATAAGGCTGTGCCCGGCGATATAGCCGATGTGCAGGTATACCGCAAAAAGAAGAATTTTGGCGAAGGAAAGATCGTTCAGCTTAGACAGGCGTCCGGGTTTCGTACCGATGCCTTCTGCGAACATTTTGGCACCTGCGGCGGATGCAAATGGCAGCACATGACCTACGATGCCCAGCTGCAGTTCAAACAAAAAACAGTAGCAGGTGCTTTAGGGCATTTAGCAAAGATCGATGTCAGCGGGATGCTGCCGATAGTACCCTCACCGGAGGATAAGTATTACCGCAATAAACTGGAGTACACCTTCTCCAACAAACGCTGGCTGAACGACGGCGAGAACCGTACCGAAGAGCCAATGGATATGGATGCACTGGGCTTTCATATCCCCGGTCGTTTTGATAAGATACTGGATGTAAAGCATTGTTATTTACAAGCCGATCCCTCCAATGCTATACGAAACAGTGTCCGCGATTTCGCCAAACAACAAGGCATCAGTTTTTATGACCTGAAAGGGCATAATGGCGCATTGCGTAACCTCATTATTCGCACCTCGTCTACCGGCGAACTAATGGTGATTGTGGTGTTTGCCTACCCAACAGAGGAAGAAGTTGATAGCCTGATGAATTTTATTGATAAAAGCTTTCCTCAGATCACTTCATTGCTTTATATCCTCAATGAGAAAAAGAACGATACCATTTTCGACCAGGAAGTAATCGCCTGGCGCGGACCGGAATATATTCACGAAGAGATGCCTGCCAGCCGGACAGGCGGGGAGGGTATCCGCTTTCGTATTGGTCCGAAATCCTTTTATCAGACCAATTCCGTTCAGGCTTTAAAGCTATACGAGATCACCCGCGACTTTGCGGGGTTCAAGGGCGATGAACTGGTTTATGACCTTTACACCGGTGCCGGTACCATCGCCAATTTTATAGCCGGCAAAGTAAGAGAAGTAGTCGGTGTTGAATATGTGCCCACGGCCATTGAAGATGCAAAGATCAATTCGTCCATCAACAATATCACCAACACCAAATTTTATGCGGGTGATATAAAAGACGTATTGAACGCTGATTTTGTAGCTGAACATGGTAAGCCCGATGTGATCATTACCGATCCGCCGCGTGCCGGAATGCACCCTGATGTGGTGAACCGCCTGATGGAAATTGAAGCTGAAAAGATCGTCTACGTGAGCTGCAACCCCGCCACCCAGGCCCGTGATTTGCTGGTACTGAAAGAAAAATATGACGTGGTAAAAATTCAGCCGGTAGATATGTTCCCGCATACCCAGCATGTGGAAAATGTGGTATTGTTAGAGATTAGAGACTTGTTAATTAGAGATTAGAATTAGGCGAGGGGCGCATGGAGATCACCAACAGCCAGCCGTCCAGCCTGATTCAGATCCAGCTCGATTTCGTCCGTCCGTTCAAAGCCACCAACACCGCCGAGTTCATCTTCAAGCCCGCCGGCAAAAACACCGAAGTCACCTGGGCCATGATCGGTCGCAAGAATTTCATTTCCAAAGCGTTCTGCCTTTTCATGGACATGGACAAAATGGTCGGCGGCGACTTCGAGAAAGGCCTCGCCAACATGAAAGCCATTGTCGAAAAGCAGCCGAAATAGAAATGCGCGCTCCCCCGCACACCGTCATTCAGAACGGAGGGAGGCACGACCGAAGTGTTGGGTGCCCGAGAAGAAGCGAAGCTTCTGGTGGGCTGAAGAATCCCCCGGATCAGAGTGTCAAATAGCTTTGTTTTATCGAGCTGCAAAGTCTTAAACCTCCAAGGAATCTCATGAACGAAACCTCCACCACCCACGATGTCGTCATCGTCCGCGATTTCGACGCCCCGCGAGAGCAAGTCTTCAAAGCCTGGAGCACGCCGGAAATTCTGGAACAGTGGCACGCCCCCCACGGCTGCTCCATCGAGTTCCCGGACTTCGAGTTCCGCGCCGGCGGCTTTTTCCACAGCCTCCTCACCACCCCCACCGGTTACGGCTGCCGCTGCAAAGGCACCTACCTGGAAATCGATGAGCCTTCAAAAATCGTCTATCTCATGGGCTTCGTCGATGAAGACGGCAACCCCGCCCCGCCCCCGGCCGGCATGGACCCGGAATGGCCCGTCGAAACCACCATCACCATTACCTTCGAAGACCTCGGCGGCAGAACCCGCCTCACTCTTCATCAGAACGTGGACGCCACCCTCGCCCAGCGTACCGGCGCACTGCCCAGCTGGATTGAGATGCTGGAACGGATGGAGGAAGAAGTAGGCAACAGGCAGCGGCAGTAGACAGGTCGGTGTGCCAACCATGTAGCGGCCGCAGGCCCTCCCGCCACCGGTTGCAACAGCACCGAGACACTCCCATGCTAAAAAAATACCTCTCCCCCACCCCTGCCCCTCTCGGCACGGACGCGGCCCTCTTGCTCCTCCGTCTTGCTGTCGGCTCGGCTTTCGCGTTCCACGGCTGGGCCAAAATCCAGACGCCTTTCAGCTGGATGCCCGCCGAAGCTCCCATGCCCATCCCGCCGGCTCAGGCTCAAGATTGCCGTCGCTCACGAAATTTTGACAACTGGGCGCGCGCAAGAGACTGACAGGGGGTAACTCGGAGCGCGGGCAG
>JBEHXM010000078.1:0-25026 GCA_048498695.1 Bacteroidota bacterium | reverse complement strand
AGGTTCTCTTCAGCAGCAGATAGTTTATAATGATACTCCAAACGGCGTAGACGGCGGCATTTGGGAAAGCGGTACAGGTACAGCCGCGGATGCACAGGGCAACCTGTACATAGTTACCGGTAATGGTACAGTGGGTGCAAATGGCGACCCGACCGATCTTACAAATCGTGGCGAAAGTGCCCTGAAGCTTACCGTCTCCGGCTCAAAACTTACCATCGCCAGTTACTTTACTCCTTACAACTATCAGCACCTTGAAGACCAGGATCTGGATTATGGTTGCATGGGGTCATTCCTGATACCTAATTCAAATTACTTTTTTACCAGCGCCAAGGATGGTAATATTTATCTGGTGAATAAGAATAATATGGGTGGTTATACCCCCGGTTCAAACCAGATACAGCAGATCATCACACTAAGCTCAAGCTCAAACATGCATTGCCAGCCAGCCTACGGCAAGGTCGGCACGAACGAGTTTGTTTATATCTGGCCCGAAAACGATAAGATTCGGGCATTTCCGTTTAACCGCGGCACTAATGCTTTCGACATCGTTAATGAAAAAATCGGCATGACAGGCCCGACCGGGCAAAACGGCGCCATGATATCTGTATCAACCAACGGGACTGCGGCCGGCAGCGGGATAGTATGGGCAGCCCATGCAGCCACCGGGGATGCCGAGCATGATGTAAGCCCGGGCATACTGCGTGCCTTTGATGCCAATGACGTAACCAAAGAACTTTGGAATAATAATCAAAACCCTGCTGATAACGCCGGGAAATATGCCAAGTTTTCATCACCAACTATCGCAAACGGGCATGTTTACCTGCCAACGTTCTCGAACCAGGTGGTGGTTTATGGTATAAAATAAGAATATGATTGTCTGAATCAGAATTTACAGAATTAATAGATTTTCAGAATTATTTATTCTGTAAATTCTGATTCAAACATTATTCCGCATTCCCTGCTTTAATTCTTCTTTCCATCACTTCCCGCCAGGTGGTCAGGATATAGCCATTTTTTGTTAAAAACTCTTTCAATCTTGGATCAAGCATAGCCAGCAGGTCGCCTTTACGTTTCTGGCTCTCGTTGCAGATATATTTGAATGTAGATGATGGATTTGTACAATGCATGATCACCATGGTGAGGCCAGGGCTTAGTCTGCCTATGCTTTCAATGTAATGGTCGGTGTACCATTTTTGTAGTTCTGCATCACTTGCCTTTTCGATATTGGGCATCACCCAATCATAACTGGAGTTGTGCAGGTCATCCAGTACAGGCAGCCCATTTTTCCAAAGCATTTTACCAATATCCTTTGCTTTTGCTAATTCGGCTGGTTCGGGTATAGTCATGCCTTCGGTGTACTTGCCGTCCTTTTTTAACTTAGCAACAACCGCAGCCTTTGCTTCCGCACGATAAAAAAGATCCTCACCGCCCGGAAACATTACCGGGACTTGTTTTTCTATTCCCAGCTTAATATACTTCTCCATAAAAGCATCTTTGGCAAACAAGGTGCCCATGTGCGAATCCAGGTGTGTGGGTTTAAAACCCATCGCTATGGCACGGTCATATTGCGCACGTATCTCTTTATCCACTTCCTCGGGTGTTGCACTGAAATAAACTGCACCAACCGCAGCATACATTGCCCCCTGCTTATCAACCAATCCCGGTACATTTGCCTTACCCGCAAGCGGCCCCCAGCGATAGTTTTCCCATTCAGAGGTTAGCGTTAAATGCAACCCCGCATCCAGGTCGGGGTGCTCTTTCTTATATTTAACGATATCGGGTACCCATGGACAAGGCATCATTACGCTGGTAGATGTGGCTACACCCTCTCCCGTTGCCTTCTCAACGCCATCATTTGAATCATGAGACATACCCGCATCATCCACATGCAGTATCAGCACTTTGGCGCCTTTGGGCCAGCCCAGTTTTTCAGCGTATGTTTTGGTTTGAGCGAAAGCAAAGAGGGACAGCCCGGCAAAAGCGAGGGTGAGGAGGGTCTTTTTCATATCAGGTTTATACTTATGGAAAATAAATATAGTATTTTGATGAGAATTCTATGAATTCATTAATTCGGTTAATTCCGGTTCAGACTAAAATATTAGCTTTACCCCGTCAACATGAGCAAACTGCAATTCAAAAATAAATGGGTATTGGTTACCGGCGCATCATCAGGGCTGGGCGAGGAAATGGCCCGGCAACTGGCTTATCAGCACGGCGCTAACCTTATTCTTTTAGCGCGGCGCAGGGACAAACTGGAGCAATTGAAAGCTGAATTAGAAAAAGAAGCTAATGTAATCGTTAAAGTGATAGTGGCTGACCTCTCCAACCTTCAGGATGTGGATAAGGCTATAGGTGAGATTTTAAAAGATGGTCAACTCTACGGCGCCATATTAAATGCGGGAGTAACTTATTTTGGCCGCCATTCTGAGTTGACCTGGCAGCAATTTGAAACCATGCTGCAAACCAATGTGGTAAGTGTGGTGCGCTTTACCAATCGCCTCGTAGCTCATTTTGAGGCTTCGGGTGGCGAGGGGGGTATGCTCATCGTCTCAAGCATGGCCGGGATATTCCCGGTCTCCTATCAGTCGGCTTATTCGGGGACCAAAGCTTTTATCCTCAGTTTTGCAAGGGCATTGGCACATGAGATCAAGAACAAACGTTTTTCATTGTCGGTATATGCACCCGGCGGTATCGTATCAGAAATGACAGCAGGCGACAATTTTCACGATCTGCAGGGCTGGCTGATGCCTGTAAAAGAGGCGGCAAAAGAGGGCATCTATGCTTTTCAAAACCGCAAAGGAGTATATGTACCGGGCTTGCTCAACCGGGTCGGTGGTTTCTTCATGAACATGCTGCCCAAAAAATTCATCACCGGCAAAATGAGCCAGGTTTATGAAAAGGCGCTGGTGAAGGCGGAGAGTGGAAAATCTAAATCCTAAGCTCTAAATTCTACGATATTATCCGTTTGGCGAATATCAAAAAATCGTAATTCGTAATTCTAAAATCGTAATTCAAATCTATTCTTCCTATTTTTGAAAGCATGCTTACCCTTACTACGCATACCCTTGAAAAACTCGAAATACTGCTCAGAACAGCGGGCTACAGGGTGCGTTATGAAAAAGGGAACTTTAAAACCGGGGCTTGCCTGTTGCTCAACAATCGTATCATCGTGGTGAATAAGTTTTCCAATCTTGAAAGCAAGATCAATGCCATAGTTGAACTGGTGCGCGACCTGGAACTGGAATACAATTTACTCGACGATAAACAGATCGCTTTTTTACAACAGATCAAACAAACCAAACTACAACTGTGAAGATCACTTTTTTAGGAACCGGAACTTCACAGGGTGTACCTGTTATCGCCTGCGACTGCGAGGTTTGTACATCGCCTGATCCGCGCGATAAGCGATTGCGTTCTTCTATCATGATCGAAGATGAGGGTAAGGTGATCGTGATCGATTCCGGACCCGATTTTCGTTACCAGATGCTGCGGGCAAAAGTAAAGCACCTGGATGCTATTGTGTTTACCCATGAGCACAAAGATCATATTGCCGGTATGGACGATATACGTGCCTTTAATTACCGCCAGGCAGCCGCCATTGACATATATGCCACCACTCGCGTACAAGAAGCTTTACGCAGGGAATTTTCCTATGTTTTTGCCGAGATGAAATATCCCGGCATCCCCGAGGTAAGCCTGCATACTATCGACCTGAAGCCGTTTGTAGTGAGCGGCATCAAATTTATACCCATCGAGGTAATGCACTACAAATTACCCGTATTGGGTTTCCGCATTGGCGATTTTACCTATATCACAGATGCTAAAACTATTTCTGAACAGGAAAAGAAAAAAATCAGGGGCACTAAAATCCTCGTGATCAACGCCCTGCAGATTGAAAAGCATATTTCTCATTTTACTTTTACAGAAGCCATTGCCTTTGCAAAGGAGATAGGCGCCGAAAAGACTTATTTCACCCATATCAGTCACCGGCTTGGCCGCCACGAATCCATATTAGAGCTACTGCCTACAAATATCACCCTGGCTTATGACGGGCTGGTTCTGGAAGTGTGAGCCTACAACTTAACAAGGCTTATTCGCTCAATGGTGGCTTTATATTTTTTAAGATGGCCCTTATTGTGTACATCTATCAGCCCCCTTATGGTTATCGCTTTATTATTAAGCCGTGTAAAGCTGCCATCGTTATATTCAAATAACCCCTGATGGGTGCCTGTTAAATAAAGCGGGCATTCCTGGCTGAAATCAACCCATAGCGCGTTTGCATCGGAATGGTCGACAAACAAACTGTCATTAAAGAGAGCGGATACCCCCTTGTCCTCTAAATATTTACCCGATATCTCTACATACTTTTGGTCATAAGTATCAACACTATCCATCAGGTGTTTGAAGGTGGTTTTCTTAAACTCCTTGTTGATATCACAATCGCTTTTGTATATTCTCTTTTTATGATCGCAGGATTGGAATATCACACTTGTCAGCAAGACCAGTAATGCCAGTTTAAATGAATACAGAAAAGCTTGTTCTGGGTGGGGTAATGCCATAACAATAATTATCTAAAAAGATCAAACATAACGCCCTTCTCACTTACCAGACCGCCTGTTGCCGGAAACGCACACTTACAGACAATTCAGGTATTAAATGGTTTAATTGGCTAACGACTTTGTTACAAAAGCAAAATTTATTGCCTGAAAATTAATATTTGTACGTTATTGAATGGATAAAGATTTATTATTGCGTACACATCTGTCAAAATCTAAAAATGAAAAGAATATTATTAACGTCTACACTTATGCTGGCTATTTTCGCAGCCAACGCCCAAACCACAACAACTGCCCCGGCACCGGTCGATAAAGCGACACAGGAAGCCATGCAAAAAAAAGCTGATGAAGAACGCACCGCAATGGATTGGCCTAACATCAAAAAATACCAGGATGATAATACACAATTAATAGCCGCTTCGCCCGATCCAAAACGTGTAGTATTTATGGGTAATTCCATTACCGAATTCTGGAGAGTAAATGACTCTCTATTTTTTACCGGCAGCTACGTAAACCGTGGCATCAGCGGGCAAACCACGCCGCAGATGCTGGTCCGTTTCCGTGAGGATGTGATCAACCTGAAACCTGCTTTGGTGGTCATACTGGCCGGTATTAATGATATAGCAGAGAATACCGGTGCTAACAAACTGGAAAATGTATTTGGCAATATAGTATCAATGGTACAATTAGCCCAAACGGCGCATATCAAGGTGGTGATATCTTCCGTATTACCGGCTAACCACTTCCCATGGCGGCCATCCATTATCCCTACCGAAACAGTAATAAAGTTAAACCAAATGCTGAAAAACTATGCTGATCAAAATAATATCGTTTACCTGGATTATTATTCGGCTATGGTTGATAACGAAAAAGGGTTACCAAAAACCTTGTCTGGTGATGGTGTACACCCCAATTTAGCAGGGTACAAAATAATGGAGCCACTGGTAATAAAGGCGATAGCGGAAGCCATGAAAAGGAAACAATGATTTAAGTTTCGCTGGTTCACAGCGTTGGAAAAAACAGGTGACCGCAAACAATTGTCCCATGAAGCGTTGTTAAAGAATAAAGTGTTAAATTTATAGCTGTACAACCTATTGTTTACTTATCAGATTGAGCCATGAATGATATCAAAGAACAATTCGGCAACGTTTCAAAAAAATACGATTCGCAACGGAAATACCTTATCCCCTGCTTTAATGATTTTTACTCGGCTTGTTTGCCGTTGGTAAAAAGTCTTACCCATGCGAAAAAAGTGCTGGACATTGGTGCCGGAACGGGTTTGTTCTCGCAGTTTATTTATGACCTCAACCCCAACCTCCAATTTACATTGACCGATATTTCCGGTCAGATGCTGCAGGTAGCCCGCGAACGTTTTGATGGTTTAGACAATTTTGACTACCTGGAACTCGATTTCTCAAAAGATGCGATCCCCGGCAAATATGATATCATCATTTCGGGCCTGGCTATTCATCATTTGGAGGATGCTGATAAGGCTAAACTTTATAAAAACATCTATCTCGCATTGAACGATGGTGGACTGTTCATTAATGCCGACCAGGTAGCCGGGAAAAACATGCTTTTTGATAGTTTATATAAATACCACTGGCGCGAAACGGTATCCCATTCAGGTCTCGACCGCGAGGCGCTGATACAAGCCTTTGAACGTACCAAACTGGATAAACTGGCCCCATTGGAAACCCAATTAAAAATGCTCGAAAAGGCTGGGTTTAACGAAGTAGATTGCATTTATAAAAACATGAACTTCGTTGTATTTGGCGGGTTTAAGGACGAGGACGTAGAAACTGCAGTAATATAATGATTTGGCCCGACAGAATAAGTAAAATACTCAATATAAAATATCCCGTCATTCAGGCTCCGATGCTGGGCATTACCACGCCCGAAATGGTTGCGGCAGTTTCCAATAACGGTGGTTTGGGTTCGCTGCCGGTGGGTGGTTTGTCCGCTGAAAAAACGCTGGCACTGATACAAAGAACAAAAGAGCTTACCGATAAATCTTTTGCCGTAAATCTATTTGCACACCCCATTCCGGACGCAGTAGATGAGAATGAATTTAATGCGATGCAGGACTTTCTCAGTCAGCTTTGCACAACTGATGGCATACAAGTGGAACAGCAAGCGGTAGATAAGCTTAGATTCTATTCATATAAAGATCTGATCGGCACTTTGATTAGCGAAAACATCAAGGTGGTCAGTTTTACCTTTGGCGTGCCTGATGATGAAAGCATCGGAATATTAAAAGCAAACCAGGTTATCCTTATCGGTACAGCTACATCTGCGGAAGAGGCTCAGGTTTTGGATGAAAAAGGCATTGACATGATCACCATGCAAGGCATTGAAGCAGGCGGGCATCGTGGTTCATTTTTAGATATGGATAACCCGCCATTGATCGGCTTGATTGATCTGATAAATGCCGCAGTGCAGGTGACCGATAAGCCCCTTATTGCAGCTGGTGCTATAGCAGATGGACAATCTGTTTATGCTGCTTTCAATCTGGGAGCAGATGCCGCGCAGGTGGGCAGCATATTTATTGCAAGCCACGAAAGCCTGGCGAATGAAAACTGGAAAAAAGCAGTACAGGAAGCTACAGGCGATGACATCGTGCTAACCAAAGCTTATTCAGGCAGGTGGGCACGCGGTGTTAGGAACAAATTGATAGAAAGCGTTGAGGGTTCAGGAATCGATATTCCGACATACCCTTATCAAAATGCACTGACCGCTCCCATCAGGGTGCAAGCCAAACAGCAGAATAACATTAACTATATTGCCATGTGCGTGGGCAATCACCGTTAAAAATCCAGGCTAAAAGTTCAGCAGAAATATTTCTTGACCTGGTTAGTCAAGCGGAAAAGCCAACCTAACTATTTCTTTTTCCCTTCGATATTTGGCAAAAAACCGGTAAATATCCCGATCAGCGGCAGGAATGAGCATACTTTAAATACGTAATCTATACTGGTACTGTCGGCTAGTTTACCCAATAAGGCTGAGCCTAAACCGCCCATTCCAAAAGCGAGACCAAAAAACAAACCGGCTACCAAACCTACTTTACCGGGTATCAGTTCCTGTCCAAATACCAGGATAGCCGAAAAGGCGGATGAGATAATTAAACCGATAGCTACAGTTAGCAAAATGGTGCAGGGTAAATTAGCATAGGGCAAAAGCATGGTAAAAGGTGCTGCACCTAATATGGACACCCAGATCACATATTTACGACCGAACTTATCACCCAAATGCCCGCCTAAGACAGTCCCGATGGCAACCGCAGCCAGGAATACAAAAAGAAAATACTGGGAATGCTGTATGGAAACATGGAATTTACCGATCAGGTAAAATGTGTAATAGCTGCTCATGCTGGCCAGGTAAACGTATTTGGAAAAGATGAGCAGCAATAAAATAAACATAGCAAAAACGATCTTTTTATTTGAAAAGGTGGGATGGCTCGTGCTCCTTTCACCTGCAGTTTTTATTTTCGTCAGCAAATGATTTTTGTACCATCCGCCAACGCGAAATAAAACAATTATGGCTAATGCTGCCGCAATACCAAACCACGATATGCTTCTTTGTCCATCAGGAACAATGATCCAAGCTGCTAACAAAGGACCAAGCGCACTGCCCAGGTTACCACCCAACTGGAAAATTGACTGCGCTAATCCGCGCCTGCCGCCAGATGCCAGGTAAGCCACCCTGGATGATTCAGGATGAAATATGGACGAACCGATACCGATCAGCATCACAGATACCAATATCAGAGAGTAAGTGGGGGCTTGCGATAATAAGATCAAGCCGGCTAATGTAAAAAACATCCCTATAGCAAGGGAATAAGGCTGTGACCGCTTATCGGTATATAAACCAACAAACGGCTGCAGGATAGATGCCGATATCTGAAAAACCAAGGTGATATAGCCGATCTGGGTAAAATTAAGATGAAAGCTATCCTTGATGATCGGGTATATGGCCGGCATCAGCGATTGCATCATATCATTCAGCAGGTGCGAGAAACTGATGGCGAAAAGAATGTAAAATACTGTTTTTTCAACAGGAACAGTAGTGGTAGTAGTGTTATCCATAGGTTAACAAAAATAGTAGTTCGGGTTGATATTAATGGCCATGTATATCCTGGTATCTTTTTACAGATCGCTCAAAAATCACTTTTGCGCCTGTATGAATATTCTGCCATTCAAAAGCGCCATACATGCTGTCGAAATTTAAATCCATTACAACACCACCAATACGATTGGTCTCTTTCAATGGAAGCGGGATCATATTAGGATAACTATACATCATTCCAATAAACTGCCTGCTTAAAGCTACCTGTAAGGTATCCCCGACAAAAACACTCCCTTTATCTCCAATAGCAGGTGCATATAAAATCGTACTTCCTGCAAAATGACCGCCTGTATGGATGATCTCCATGCCATCCCATAACACCTGCTTATCCGCTTCAAAAAATTGGATGTGGTCGCTTTTATCCATTACCCATTCGCTATCGGCCCGGTGCAGGTAAACAGGGCAATCAAAGGTATCGGCCCATGCTGCCATTAAACTATAATAATGCGGGTGCGAAATAGCTATCCCCTTCAATCCTCCCTTTGATCTGATAAAAGCGACTGTTGCCTCATCCAAAAAAGGCAGGCAATCCCATAAAATATTTCCTCCCGGCGAAAGGACCAGGTGCGCCCTTTGCGCAATGCCAAAAGCAGCACTGATGCGCAATTGATATACATTAAATAATAACTTATTAAAACGGATGGTGTGCGTTTGGGCCAAGTCATTGTAGCTTATCCATTTCTGGCCCGTTGCAGGTACATATTGGCGTTCATCATTACAAATGGCACAGGCATCAGGTGCTTCTGCTGAATAGCGTGTGCCACAGGTATGACATATATTCTTAAATTCAGGGTGCCTGATCACGGGTAATATGTTCGGTTGCATGAAGCAAATATATCATCTGCAACAAGTTATATTGTCAGATTAAATCAATAAAGAGCTCGTTAAAAATAACATCTAATGACAAATGACTATTGATCAATGACCATAAGTATCCCAGGCAGCTTTGGCAATTTGAGCGATCACGCTTTCGCGGGTGGCCTCGTCAGCCTTTGAGTTGCAAACCAAAATGGCAATGGCCAAATGCTTACCGTTCGGCAAGGTCATAATGCCCACGTCATTGGTAGCGGGCGTTAACCCCTCATCATTTGTAGGGGACGTGCCTGTTTTATGTGCTACAACCACGTCCTTTGGCAGCAGGCCTTTGATCCTCTTTGGACCGGTTGTGGTTTCGGTCATTATCTTCAACAGAAAATCGTTACTGGTTTTGGATAAGACTTTCCCGCTGTAAAAAATATCCAGCAAATGCACCACATCGGCAGGCTTGCACCAATTGGTATATTGCACCTCCCATGCTTTGGCCATATCACCTTCCGACGCCACAATATTGATGCCTTTGATGCCCAGGCTTTGAATATAATCTTCCACTACCTGCGTGCCACCTATCTTTTTCAGCAGAAAATCGCAGGCATTATTATCACTTTGCGATACCATATAACCCAGCAGATCGCTCAAAGTGACTTCTGCACCATCGGGGTATTTATCACGAAGCGGGCTCCATGTTCCGGTTGGGACATCCTTTTTACTAACCTTCATCTTTTGGTCGAGTTTATATTTCCCTTTATCCACCAAATTCAACACCGTCATCGCAATCGGGAACTTCATTACGCTGTGCATTACCAAACGGGCATTACCATTATAATTTAGCGTATCACGGCTTTCGATGCCGAGGATAGAAACGCCAACGATACCTTTAGCTGATTTGGATATTTGAATGATCTGTGATCGAAGGGAATCCTGCGCCGATACCAGGCAGGGAATAAGTACAAAAGTGATTAGGATAAAAGGTAAAAGCTGTTTTTTCATATCCCTAATAACGCGATTATTGGGTATGAATTTTAATCCAGCTGGAAATTATCTTTGGTACATTAGGTGAGGTCATAACATCGTAGCGGAGACACTAATCAAACATTCCCTTTTCCTTTTCTATAAATTGCGGCCGGTGCAATTTTGTCCCCAAAGCTTTATTCAGCTCATCCACCACATAGTCGCATAATTCAGGCGAGTAGCGCTCATCATGCTGGTGCATAAAGAACCAAACGGATTGCAACCCCTGTTCTTTCCATTGCTTGATGCGCTGTACCCATTCATCTACTCTTAAATAGTCTGTTTTATCCAGGCTGTTGCCTACAAAACGGATAAAAGCATGTGGCGTAGGCAGGTTCATGTGCACACAATCGCGGCGGCCTGAGGCATCGGTGATAACAGCACCGATATTTAACTGGTGCAGCATATTAAACAGGGCCTCCCTGTTTTCGGGGACAGAGAACCACTCTTTGTGCCGCACTTCCAAAAAGACCGGCACATCGGTCGGTAAATGCTCCAGGTAAGCTTTCAGTTCAGGGAAACTTTTGGGTGTATAATTATCGCCTACCTGCAAAAATAGCGGACCAAGCTGATCGCCGAAGGCCATAATGCCGTTATAATATTGCGTGGTTAGTTCCTCCGCATTTTTGAGGCGGCGTATATGACTGATGGTTTGTGAAAACTTCGGGCAAAACTTAAAATCAGGATTAGTTGCCGCTTTATCTCTCCACTTGCCAATCGTTTCCGGACCGTAAACCTGGTAAAACGTAGCATTCAGTTCGATACAATCGAAATGCTTTACATACTCATCCAGGAAATTAGCTTCTTTGGTTTTAAGCGGGTAGATCTTTCCCAGCCATTCTTTACGGCCCCATTTGGCACAGCCCACATGCACCTGCAGATCGCCTTTTCCTTTAGCAGACTGTAGGGTTTTGATGGTCAGTTCCGAATCAGGCGGAAGGGTAAAATCTATTACTTCTAATTCCGGGGTTTCTACGCGTCCAAATTCCATAGGTCGATATTTTTTGAGCAAGTTAGCACTTACTAAATTAGTTAGCAATAAATTTTTTACATTAAATATTTGAAATTTATTGAATAAGTATTTATACTTGCGTAAGTGCTTACGTAAATGATGATTATCATGGATTTTTATAATAAAGTGGGTAAAAAAGCGATTGGTTCAAGATTGCGCGGATTGAGTGATATGATCACCAATGATGCCGCCAAAGTTTATCAGATGTATGGGATTGATATGCAGCCCCGCTGGTGGCCTGTATTTTATATGCTGACAGAAAGCGAAGAAAATTCCATTACCGCTATTGCCCGTGAGATCGGTCAAACGCATGCCTCGGTAAGCCAGGTAGTGCGCGAAATGGCAAAGAATGGCTTTGTAACCGAGCGAAAGGACAAGGACGATCAACGAAAGAATTTCGTATCCCTTACCGAAACCGGTAAAAAAGCTGCAGCAAAATTACAGCAACAGCATGAAGATGTTTCGGCGGCAATTGACCAGGCATTTGCCGAAAGTCAGTACGATCTTTGGAAAGCTATTGAAGAATGGGAATATCTGCTGGAACAGAAAAGTCTTTTACGCCGCGTAGAAGAAGCAAAGAAAAAACGTGAGGGTAATGAAGTGACCATTGTTGATTATAAACCTGAATATCGCAAACCCTTCAAAGATTTGAACGAGGAATGGATCACCCAATATTTTAAAATGGAGGAATCAGACCATAAGGCGCTGGATCATCCTGAAGAATATATTATTGATAAAGGCGGACATATTTATATTGCCCTTTATAATGGCGAGGCAGTGGGCGCTTGTGCGCTGATCAAAATGGATGACAAGAAGTTCGAGCTGGCAAAAATGGCGGTGTCACCTAAAGCACAGGGTAAAAGCATTGGCACCCTGCTTGGTTTGGCCTGTATTGAAAAGGCGAAAGAGTTAGGTGGGGATACTTTATTTTTAGAAAGCAACACGCGTTTAAAGCCGGCTATCAGTTTGTACCGGAAATTAGGCTTTGAGAAAATCACCGGACCGCCGTCGCCATATGAACGGGCTAATATTCAGATGGAATTGAAGCTGAAATGAAAAAGATGGTTGTCATACTTAGCCTGTCGAAGTATGGCGGCAGGCCTTTCCGCGCCGCTCTTCGACAGGCTAAGTATGACAACCTATTATGAAAGCAAATCCCTCTTAAACTTCGGTGCTTCCCTTTTCTTTGAAGCCTGCTCATAAGCATAACCCAGCGTGATGATCCCAGCCTCGTCATAGGCTGTGCCTACAAAGGAAATGCCAACCGGGAGTTCCTTCCATACGCCCATCGGAACAGTAATGTGCGGGTAACCCGCCATGGCTGCCGGACCGGAGAACGAGAAGCCGTTATCATAATCGCCATTGATCAGGTCGATACAGCAGGCAAAGCCGTTCGTTGGTGCGGCAATGGCATCCAGCTTACTATCCTTTAATATTTTGTCGATAGCATTGCGGGTTATGGTAGTGGTATTTTTTATAGCGTCAAGATATTCTTTGGTGTTTAAGTCACCTTTTTTCTCAGCCAGCTCTAAAGTCTCCTGTTTAAAGTAAGGCATTGCTTTGGCTTCGTTCTTTTTATTGAACTCGATCACATCCGCCAGCGTCTTCATTTTAGAATTAGCATTGCTCAAATATTTGTTCACCCCATCCTTAAATTCATATAACAGCACAGTAAATTCATCGCGCCCGGCTTGTTTGATCTCCTTGTATAATTCAATTTCAACAATGGTAGCACCCTTGCTTTTTAAAACCGCCAGTGCATCCTGGAACAATTTATCCATGCCGGTATTCACCTTCAGCCCGTCCTTCTCCACTCCTATCCGTTTGCCTTTTAAACCATTGGCATCCAAAAATTTGGTGTAATCGGCTTGTATTTTCCCTTTGCTCGTTAATGTGTAGAGGTCTTGCGTGTCCGCTTCGGCCAATGCACCCAACAGAATGGCAGCATCCTTTACTGTACGCGCCATTGGTCCGGCTGTATCCTGTGTTTTTGAAATAGGGATAATGCCCGACCGGCTCCATAAACCCACTGTGGGCTTGATGCCAACCAAACCGTTAACTGATGAAGGCGATACAATTGACCCGTCAGTCTCGGTTCCGATAGCTATTGTACATAAATTTGCCGATGCCGCCGATCCTGAGCCGGCACTCGATCCGCTGGGGTTCCTGTCCAGGATATAAGGACACTTAGTTTGCCCTCCCTTGCTGCTCCAGGCGCTGGTAGAGTGTGTCGAACGGAAATTTGCCCATTCACTTAAATTAGTTTTACCTAACAACACCGCCCCGGCTTCGCGCAGTTTATGAACGATAAAAGCATCCTGTTTGGCAAAGTTACCCGAAAGCGCCAATGCCCCTGCGGTAGTCATCATATTATCACCGGTATCTATGTTATCTTTGATCAGCACGGGTATACCGTGTAGCGGTCCGCGCACTTTGCCATTCTTTCGTTCCCTATCCATCGCATCCGCCATATTCAACGCATCGGGATTTACCTGTATCACTGCATTCAGCTTCGGTCCTGCTTTATCTATTGCATCAATCCGCTTTAAATACAGTTCAGTTATAGAACGCGAGGTGTATTCCTTGTTCTGCATCTTTTGCTGCAGTATGGTAATGGTCGCTTCATTCAGTTCAAACTGGTCAACAAACTCTGTTTCCTTTTGCTCCTCTTTTTTATCGGTCGATACGGTATTGCAGGCGCCCACTACCAAAGTGGTCAGTCCGGCCATTGAACCTGTTTTTAAGAAATCTCTGCGTTGCATGGTGATTGGGAATAAAGTTTATACAAGTAAAGCAATTTTGGAGAATAATCAAAAAATGTGCTGTTTGTAAAATTGCTGTATACCATACGCCCGGTACCGCTACTTACCTAAAAACACTTACTTTTGCAGCGGGATATCCCCTTTACTTATGTCCGAACTTAACATACTACATAAACAGGCTGTCGACTTACTGCAGCATTTGATAGCCATACCTTCTTTTAGCAGGGAAGAAAATCTAACTGCCGACCTGATCGAGAAATTTTTAAAGGGCAAAGGCATCGAAACACATCGCAAACTGAATAATATCTGGGCGTGGAACAAGCATTTCGACGCCTCCAAACAAACTATCCTGCTTAATTCGCACCATGATACTGTTAAACCAAACTCGGGCTATACCCGCGACCCTTTTGATGCTAAAATTGAGGATGGCAAGCTTTATGGTCTTGGCAGTAACGATGCCGGTGGCTGTCTGGTGTCACTCATCAACACCTTCCTTTATTTTTACGGAAAGCAGGGATTGAAATATAACTTTTGCCTGGCTACTACGGCCGAGGAAGAGATATCAGGCGTTAATGGTCTTGAGCTGATCATCCCTGGATTAGGGCAGCTTGATTTCGGTATTGTTGGCGAACCCACCCAGATGCAATTGGCCATCGCCGAACGGGGTTTAATGGTGTTGGATTGCGTGGCGCATGGCAAAGCCGGTCACGCTGCCCGCGAAGAAGGCGAAAACGCCATTTATAAGGCGATGACTGATATTGAATGGTTCCGTACTTACCGTTTCCTGAATGAATCAGAAGTTTTCGGGCCGATAAAAATGTCGGTCACTATCATCAATGCCGGCTCACAGCATAATGTGGTACCGGCCAGTTGTACTTTTACGGTGGATGTGCGTGTAACCGACGCTTACCGTAATGAAGATGTACTGGAGATTATCAGGCAGCATGTTAAAAGTGAGGTAACGCCGCGCTCGATCCGTTTAAAGCCTTCCAAAATTGATAAGAATCATCCCATTGTACAGGCGGGCATTGCTTTAGGCCAGACTACTTATGGCTCTCCCACTACCTCCGATCAATCTTTGCTGGATATTCCTTCATTAAAAGTTGGCCCTGGTGATTCGGCCCGTTCCCATACAGCGGATGAATTTGTATATGTGGACGAGATCAGGGAGGGTATCGACCTGTATATTAAAATGCTGGAAAGCATAGTTTGATTTACGAATAGCATGACTTAGAAATTATATTGCCGAAAATTGTGATCAAAAAAATCAATAGAAAAGATTGTTTAAAACAATATCCAAGTTTTCCTACGGCAAGTAACTACAGGAACAAGTTTTTTTATCCTGAAACGTTGGATAATTATATACTTACAATAAATTCAAAATCTATAAAAGGGCATATAAAAAACTTGATATCCGAATTTATAAGATTTATGAAATTATTGAATCTGGAAGAATTGATTTTTTTAGGTGATTCAACAATTGAATGGCTCTTTCGGCGGAATGATTATGATGATTATAAACCTGTTAAGGAAGCATTTGAATATTTGGTCGCTAGTAAAGTAAGCAAAAGTTTTAATGGTGGTTTTATTGTAACTATTGAGGAATTACCGATTTTCTTTAAACATTTATTTTGGTTAGGCCGCAGCAATGCGGTTACATCATATGTACATTTTCTAAACGGAGACCAATCCTTTGTGGGATCAATATGCCAATATGGAAACATTCATTTTTCAACGTTAAATACAAGTACTGATGATAAATTTAGAAAATTTCTAAGCCAAAGTTTATTCTCAGAATTAGAATATCAAGGATGTTATAATCAATTCTCGAAAAGTAATGCAATAAAAGGTCGGAGAACCGCAGTTTAAAATGCTCGAAATAAATCTCAACCCTTTTCCTGAATTGACCACATCCCGCCTATTGTTAAGACAATTAAGCCTCGACGATGCAGAAGAAATTTTCCAGCTTCGTTCGGATAAAGAGGTAAGCGCACTTATAGACAGACCGATTGCCACATCAATAGATGATGCCCGGGAGTTTATCAACAAGATCATCGCTGCTCGGGCAATGTTTTGGGTGATTGCGTTAAAAGATAACCCAAAACTCATTGGTACTATTATGTACTGGAACATGGTTAAAGAAAGAGAAACGGCAGAGATAGGCTATGAATTGCTTCCACAATATCACGGCAAAGGGATCATGCAGGAAGCTTTGGTAAAAGTAATAGAGTTTGGATTTAACACGCTTGATCTTAAAACCATTGTTGCTGAACTAAAAGCGATCAATGAGCCATCTGTAAAACTACTGGAGAAACGCGGTTTTATAAAGAAAAGTGTTATTGAGAATGGGTATGTTATTTACGAATTACACCATTAGCTTAATCTATATGTCATTGCGAACGCAGTGTAGCAATCGCAAACTATACAAAGCCACCCTGTAATATACGCGATTGCTTCTCCGCCTGTCGGCGTATCGCAATGACAGTTTGTTATTCCCGCTATAATTTTACTCCGATTAATCCCATATTTGCACTATGAGTAAGATATGGCAGAAATCAGTAACCGTAAATGAACTGGTAGAAAATTTTACCGTTGGCCGCGACCGTGAGTTTGATGAGCAAATGGCCGCATTTGACGTTTTGGGTTCGCTTGCCCACACCCGCATGTTGCAAAGTATCGGGTTAATGGATGAAGCTGATCTTACGCTTGTTCAAAAAGAGTTAAAAGCTATTTATAAAGATATATCAGCCGGTAAATTCACAATTGGTGAAGGGGTAGAAGATGTACATTCACAGGTAGAATTATTACTTACCCAGCGCATTGGCGATGCCGGCAAAAAGATCCATAGTGGCCGGTCACGTAATGACCAGGTACTGGTTGACCTGAAACTTTTTTTCAGAAGCCAATTGCAGGAAGTGGTTGAAGAAACCAACACGTTATTCCGGCTGCTTATCGATCTAAGTGAAAAACATAAGAACGTATTACTGCCTGGATATACCCATCTACAGGTAGCCATGCCGTCATCTTTCGGATTGTGGTTTGGCGCTTATGCCGAAAGTTTGGTCGATGACCTGGAAGTAGTATTGGCGGCTTACAAGATTACCAATAAAAATCCATTAGGTTCAGCTGCTGGTTATGGTTCCTCTTTCCCTTTGAACCGTACATTGACCACTGAACTGCTCGGTTTCGACAATCTGAATTACAACGTAATATATGCCCAGATGGGCCGTGGTAAAACAGAACGTATCATAGCGCAGACGATAGCCAATATTGCTGCTACACTGGCCAAAATGGCAATGGACCAGGCCTTATACCTAAGCCAGAACTTTGCCTTTGTCAGTTACCCGGATACCCTGACCACCGGCAGCAGCATTATGCCGCATAAAAAAAACCCGGATGTATGGGAAATTATGCGTGGTAAATGCAACCGCCTGCAGGCCCTGCCAAATGATGTTGCCATGATGACGACCAATTTACCATCCGGCTATCACCGAGAATTGCAATTGTTAAAGGAGTTGCTGTTCCCGGCATTTGCCGACTTAAAGAGCTGCCTGCACATGGCTACTTTCATGCTGCAGCATATTGAGGTAAAAACCGATATCCTGAATGATCCTAAATATGCCTACCTGTTCAGCGTGGAAGAAGTGAACAGGCTGGTTTTAAATGGCACCCCATTCCGCGATGCTTACAAGCAAGTGGGGCTGGCTATTGAGCAAGGCAATTTTAATCCGGATAAAAATGTTAACCACACCCACGAAGGCAGTATCGGCAATTTGGGAAACGAGCAGATCACAGCGGCTATGAATAAGTTATTAGGCAGCTTCAATTTTGATAAGACAGAAGCAGCAATAAAAAATCTGGTAGCATAAATCGGTGTAATCAAAACAAAATCAGTGTAATCAGGAAACATGAACGGTCAAAACAGAAGTGATATTTATCCTGGCCTTGAGGTTGACATTATCCTCAAAAAAGACCAGCGTAGCGGTAAGCTGACCCGTGGAATTGTGAAGGATCTGCTCACCAGTTCTGCCTGCCATTCACGCGGCATAAAAGTACGACTGGAAGACGGGCAGGTGGGTCGCGTTGCCGAGATAATTGACGAAGATTAATTGTAGATTAGCTGATCAGTCATGTCCAATAAATCCAAACCAGATCGCGCAGTTATATTCAGCATGGATGCTCATTTTCGTTTATATATAGCACTTGCTTTCAGTATTGCCGGTTATTTCGTTTTCAGACATATCGATTCGCTGCCTGCGCAGGCCTTATCCATTTGGATTACGTTCGCTTTAACGGTGATCATTTTAGACTGGATAATTATCCTGTGGGCACATCCTATGGAAATTCATCGCATAGCTAAACTGGAAGATTCCAGTCGTACTTTTATTTTCCTTTTCGTAATTTTTGCTTCCGTAGTTAGCCTGGGGGCTGTGTTGTTCTTATTAAAATCAACCAAAGGTCATTCTGAAGCTGACGTAGCCGAACATATCATATTGGCTATAGCTGCTGTAGTCGTATCCTGGTGGCTGGTACATACTATCTTTGCCATGCGGTATGCGCATTTATATTACAATGGCATAGCCGATGATGTCAAATCTAAAAAAGGTGGGCTGCAATTTCCGGATGAACCGGAGCCGGATTACCTCGATTTTGTTTATTTTTCCTTTGTTATCGGCATGACCTTCCAGGTATCCGACGTAGAAATATCATCCCGTCGCATCCGACGCCTTGCCTTGATGCATGGAATCATCGCCTTTGCCTTTAACACTGCCATTGTAGCATTGAGCATCAATGTGATCTCCGGCATGGTATCACAATAATCAATCCTCAATTTTCGAATGCTTCCGCGTATCCGGCATAATAATATAGGCCAGTAACGATATGGCTATACACCCACTCACGTACCAGTAAAAATACTGTGGATGATGATGCTCTTTGAACAGCAAGGCCAGCGACTCAGCCGTGCCGCCAAATATAGATACCGCCACTGCATACGGAAACCCCACCCCCAGCGCACGTACCTTTGCCGGGAATAATTCGGCCTTTACCACGGCATTAATAGAAGTATAACCGCTGGTAATGATCAGCGCGCATAGGATCAGCATAAATGCCGGCCACACTTCCCTGGTGGTGCTTAGTGCGGTCATAATAGGGATGGTAGCCAATGTTCCCAGTATCCCAAATCCTATCAGCAATGGCTTGCGGCCGATCTTATCAGATAACAAACCAAAAACAGGCTGCAGCAGCATAAATATCACCAGTGTCAGTGTGGATATCATAGTGGCGCTGCCATTGCTAAATCCTGCCGTATTCACCAAAAACTTCTGCATGTAAGTGGTAAACGTATAAAATGCCACCGTACCGCCGATGGTGAGGCAGATGACGGTAAACACCGCTTTAGGGTATTGCGCCAATGCCTTTAAAGTTCCCTGATCGGTTTGGGATTGTTCCTTTTTGAATGAGGCGGGTTCCTCTAAACTGCGCCGCAAGTACATTACTGTTAGCGCCAGAAATGAACCAAATACGAATGGTATCCGCCAGCCCCAGCTATGTAATTGTTCCTCCGTCAGAAAAACCTTTTGCAGCAATATCAATACACCTGCCGCCACCAGTTGTCCCATGATGAGCGTAACATATTGAAAACTGGAATAAAAACCCCGGTGCTTTTTGGTGGCCATCTCACTCAGATAAGTAGCGCTGGTACCGTATTCTCCACCAACACTTAGTCCCTGGATAATACGTGCCAGGAGTAACAAAATTGGTGCTGCAATACCGATCTGCTTGTATCCCGGCGCCACGGCGATAATGAGTGAGCCGATGCTCATCAGCAGTACAGAGAAAGTGAGGGCTGTTTTACGCCCTTTTTTATCGGCGTACATACCCATCAGCCAGCCACCTATGGGCCGCATCAGGAAGCCGATAGCAAATATCCCTGCTGTATTCAGCAACTGCGCAGTTTGATTCCCTTTCGGGAAAAATACAGCTGCAAAATACAGCGAGAAAAAAGAATAGATATACCAATCATACCATTCCACCAGGTTACCCAGTGAGCCGCCGATGATTGATTTGATACGATGGATAACGATGTCGTTTGAATTATCAGTGTTTGGTTGCAGCATTAGCCCGTGATTATCGATCTCATAAAAGTAAATTAATCCACCGTAAAAGCAATTGCATTTAAACGAATGTTACTTATCTTGTCTCAATGTTTTTTACCGAAGACTTTATCGCCTACATCTGGAAATTTCGCCTTTTTGACCGCGAGAACCTAGAAACCACTACGGGCGAAAATATAGAGGTCTTCTCAGCCGGGCTCCCTAACAGTGATTCTGGCCCCGATTTTCATAATGCACGTATGCGTATCGGCGATACTACCTGGGCGGGAAATGTGGAGCTTCATATTAATTCGTCCGACTGGCACAAACATCATCATACCCATGATAAAGCCTATGACAATGTGATACTTCATGTGGTTTACCGTGATGACGAGCCCATTACCCTGCCCAATGGCAGACGGATATCTACTTTGGAATTACACAACCGAATATCGCCCGATCTGTATAATCGCTATCATCAGCTGATCTTCGGTAATCAGCAAATCATTCCCTGCGAGGGCAGCATACGTTTTGTGGACGATATCACCCTGCGCAACTGGCTGACCAGGGTGCTTGTTGAACGGCTGGAAAAACGTTCGGCCACGGTAACTAATGCATTGGAAAAAAACCGTGGCGATTGGGAAGAAACCTTTTACCAGTTCCTGGCTACACAATTTGGTTTTAAAACCAATGCCGTACCTTTTGAGCTAATGGCGAAATCGTTACCCCAGCTTACTTTGGCTAAGCACAAAAACAATCCGCTGCAAATTGAGGCGTTTATCTTTGGGCAAGCGGGTTTTTTGGAGGAAGATTTTACCGATGATTATCCCAATAAGCTAAAAGAAGAATATAGCTTTCTTCGTAAAAAATATAACCTGACTCCCATCGAAAAGCATTTGTGGAAATTTATGCGGCTACGCCCGCAAAACTTTCCTACTATCCGTCTGGCACAGTTTGCCGCTCTGGTGATACGGTCGAACCATTTATTCTCAAAAGTGCTGGATATAAAAATTACGGCCGACCTAAGAAAGCTGTTCACCAACCTAGAGATCAACCCCTACTGGGACAATCATTACCGGTTTGATACGGCTTCAAAACCGGTATCAAAAAGTTTGGGACAATCCTCCATTGATATTTTATTATTGAATACATTTGTGTTGTTCCTGTTTAGCTATGGCAAACACAATCAGCAGGAATACTACATTAACCGGAGCTTAAAATTATTGGAACAATTACCAGCCGAGCAAAATAATATTGTAACAAATTTCGATCTCGTTGGTATAAAGGTTAGTACAGCATTTGATTCGCAGGCTTTGCTGGAGTTAAAAAATAATTACTGCGATTATAAGAAATGCCTGCAATGCGGCGTTGGAAATAAAATACTAAGAATGGCTTGATATGTTGCAAAGGATAATCACTTTTTTTGAACGATACTCTTTCGGCGTGTGCACGTACCTCGGCGAACGCTTTAATATATCTATCTCCAAGATCCGCCTGTTTTTTATTTATGCTTCATTCCTGGCAGTGGGGTTTCCGCTGATATTTTATTTTTTCGCCGGGATAGTACTCGATTTCCGCAAATATATTAAGCGGAAGCATACGGGAGTTTATTGATATCAAACCATTTGTCATGTTGAGCGGCAGCGAAACATCTTCTTCGCCCTGCTTGTCCAATATGCATATTGAAGAAGATTCTTCACTATGTTCAGAATGACAAGCTTTTTAAACAGATTGTCATGTTGAGCGGCAGCGAAACATCTTCTTCGCCCTGCTTATCTGATATGCATATTGAAGAAGATTCTTCGCTCCGCTCAGAATGACAAGGTAAAAAAGAATTACTTACTCTTATACACCCTTATCACCTGCCCACCGCCTGCCGCAAGGTCAGTGCTGATCACTGTATGATTGTTTACCTTTTGTATTATTTTAACTAAATGATCAGGAGCGGTATCCGCATCGGGTGCATCGCTGTATATTTCAGTCATATATTCTCCCGTCGGTAAAAAAGAAAGATCAGTTTTAATATGATGCGCAGTATTGTTGCTGATAGTACCAATATACCATTCCTCGCCTTTGCGCCTTGCCACGGTTACATAATCACTCACTTTGGCATTCAGCACTTTGGTTTCATCCCAGGTAAGCGGCACCTGCTGCAAAAACTCAAAACCCGGCTGACCGATATAAGCATCCGGAAAATCACAGGCCAAACCCTGTTCATTCTCCAGCACCACATACATGCCCAGCATATGGCAGCGCGTACCCAACACCATTGGCGCGGTATAATGCTGTTTGAATGTTTTCAAGTTTGCCGCCCTGAAGCCACCCAAATGATAATCCGTTGAGCCGGCCAGCAGGCGTGTAAAAGCGATGTTCACATCTGCATCAGGCGTGACAACCGTATTCCATTTATCATTCTCGTAATTCAATGTCCCTTCACGGGTAAACTCATTAGGATAGGTCCGGGCTGTTCCCGTTGGCTTGTAAGCCCCATGAAACTGGATGTGTAGATGATGCTGTGCGGCCTTTTCCAGTATCTCTGTTTGCATATTCACCATTTCCTGGTCGTCCCGGTCCATAAAATCACACATCAGGCCTTTGATACCCCACTTTTCATATTGGGCGAAAGTCTCATCCAGCCTGGGGTATAAAGCATAGAAATGCACCCACACCCGTATACCCACACCAAGCTTTTTAGCCGAATCGCATAGCTGCTGCATATCCAGTCCCGGTACCGCCCGCGAGGGGTCTGAATGTTGGCCCGGCTGAAAACCTGCTCCATCGTTCACATACCACTCATGCAAACCATACTCTACCACAGTATGATAACCAAAGCCATATTTTGCGCAAAAATTGACGTAATACATATTGGTTTCGTAGTTATTGCCCGGTGCAAACGAAGTATCAGGCACCACATTGCCATTCCACCATGGGAAGGTAGTTTTGCCCGGCTTTATCCACGATACATCTTTCAGGCGGCAGGGTTCGCTCAAATTTGTCAGTATGTTTGATTCGATAAACGCGCCTACTCTGTCGCTGATCATCATCACCCGCCATGGGCTATTATGCGGCAGTTTAGCGATCACCTTAATTTCTTTCTGATGCGGCAATGGCGAAAGTGTGCTTTGCAAAACACCATTGTGTTTGATCAGGTACATTCCGGCATAATCCAGCAAGTTGGCTTCAGTGATGGCCATATAAACGCCTTTTGGGTATTCAAATAAGGCAGGCAGATCCATCAAAGTATCGGGTTTGATCTTGCTTACAGGCAACCTGTCGTACAGGCCTTCGTGTGAGGTGGTATAATTTTCTCTGAATAATGTCAGCGCTGTCGGATCTTGCGTCAGATTGAACGAGTCCGACTCATCGGTGATCTCCACCTTCTCCCATCCGCTTTTCGCAGGTATAACATACCTAAATGCAGCACCATCGTTAAAAACTCTTATTTCAATATTCAGTTGCCGTTTTAGTCCGCCTTTCTCTGTAACAGGTACCATTACTTCATTGCTCAGACTATGTACTTTGCTGGTTTTTCCAATCACCAGGTCGTAAGTTTCTTCCATCTTTTTAAAAACCGGCTTGCCCAGGGCGATATTCTGACCGAAAACTCCACCCTCTTTAAAGCTAATGCTCAGCCGGGAATTATCAACCAGTAATTGGCCTTTATAGCTGACACGATAAGTCAAGCCTGATTGATCGGCATTTAATATAAATGCGATCTTTTTATCCGGAGATGTAACGGTAATGCCCTGCTTGGCAAAAGCAGCCGAAACAGAGATCAGCAAAAAGCAAATGGTTAGGCGGAATGAATACATAATGAGGAAATAATGGTGGCTAAATGTAAAAAATATTATAAGGCAAAAAGCCTGAATCAATATTTTTGTCCAACTAAAATATCATGGAACAATTTATAGCAATATTACGCGAACCCGACGGCCGGGCAGATGAACACGCCGAACAGGACATGAAAGCACACCGTGAAAAATGGAACAACTGGTTTGTCAAATATGGCAAGGCCGGTAATTTATTGGGTGGAAATGCTTTAACCCTCGATGGCAAAATGATAAAGGGCGAAAACGCCACCGTCATAAATGATATCCATAAAGTGGGTACCGAAATTATTGGGGGTTACCTGCTGTTACAGGCAACAAACCTGGACGAAGCAGTTGCAATTACCCGTGAGCTACCCATTTACGAGTTTGGCGGCTATGCTGAAGTAAGGGCATTTAAGATCTATAAATGAGGTGTAGCGTTCGCTACACATGCAACACTGCGCGACACTGTCGTAACACATTAATAATGAGGCAAAAAACAATTCTTACTACTGGCAAAGCTGTGTCACTGGATGAGAAACTTCAAAAACCCCTCCCCTGATCTCAGGGTAGGTTGGGTGGGGTCAAGTGAATTGTCCTGAATTTTTACCCACTCTGTCGGCTCCCGCCGACATCTCTCCCTGATTCCAGGGAGAGAGTTAATAATAATTTACCAACAACAAAAAACTCTTTCCCTGATCTCAAGGACAATGTCATTAAGTTAAGCTGTTTTCTTCCCTCTTTCCCGTTTACGGGAGGGAGGGTGGTCCAGCGAAGCGCTGATCGGGTGGGTAAATATGCGCGATAGTTACATAAATGCATTGGCGCAAATGCATTGGC
>JBEHXM010000077.1:0-25085 GCA_048498695.1 Bacteroidota bacterium | reverse complement strand
AATATTCCTGATCGTGCGTCCAAAGGATTATTTCTTCTTCCAAGGGTTGAGGCGAGAAAAGATTGTCCGCTGTAATAATTCCCTCGTGGATCAATTGTGCAGGTATCAACTCATATTTAAGCATCGGGAAACGATGCCCTGCCGGTAATGGATGCGCATAAATTGGGTCATAAGCGATCTTCAGCATGAAATTTATTCTGAGACATCCAAAGATGCGTCCAGCAGCTTTGCAGCATCGTATACGTCTTTAAATGAGTTATAGAGCGGTACGGGACTCAGCCTGATCACATCCGGCTCGCGCCAATCGCCAATCACACCATTTTTAGATAGGTAATTGAAGGTAGATTTACCATTGCGTTTGCAGACTATGGATAACTGGCAACCACGCTCCTGCGGGTCTTTGGGTGTAATGATCATAAACAATTGCTCATTATGCCTGCGGTTGTTCTCCAATACTAAATATTCCAGATAGCCCGTCAGCATTATACTTTTATGGCGAAGTTTATCCAGTCCACCGGCCTTTTCAAAAATATCCAGTGCTGCCTTGTGGACTGCCATGAGTAAAATTGGGCTGGTACTCACCTGCCATCCTTCAGCTCCTTTAGCCGGATCAAAGCCGGGAGCCATCAGGAAGCGTTTATCTGGCCTGTAACCCCACCATCCTGCAAAACGTTTCAACTGCGGATTATTAAAGTGTTTCTCGTGCACAAATATACCACTGATACCACCCGGACCTGAATTCATGTATTTATAAGAACACCAGCAGGCAAAATCAGCGCCCCATTCATGTAACTGCAGCGGAACATTACCTACGGCATGGGCCAGGTCGAACCCGGCATAGGCGCCGGCATTATGCGCAGCTTTGGTAATTGCTGCCATATCAAAAAGCTGCCCGGTGTAGTAATTCACCCCGCCAAATAATACCAAAGCCAACTCATCGGCATTTTGTTCGATAGCCGAAATTATATCCTCGGTTCTTAAAGTAAGTTCGCCTTCTCGCGGAAATAGTTCGATTATCGCTTTTTCCGGCTCAAGTCCATGATATAATACCTGGCTTTCCACCGCATACTGGTCTGATGGGAAAGCACCACCTTCCATCAATATTTTATACTTTTTAACATTTGGCTGATAGAAACTTACCAATAATAAGTGAAGATTTACTGTAAGTGAATTCATTACAGTGATCTCCTCAGTCTTAGCACCTGTAAGCTTCGCCAAAGGTTGCTTTAATTGATGATGGAATTGTAACCAGGGATCGTCACCCTGGAACCATCCTTCAACCGCCAGATCTTTCCAGTTGCTTAATTGTGCTTCAAGATGTTTTTGTGCCGATGCGGGTTGCAGACCTAATGAATTTCCGCACAGATAAATAGCATCCCTGCCTTCATGTTTTGGTATCAAAAATTCATTGTGGAAATGCTTCAGCTCATCCTGTGCATCAAGGTTTTCTGCAAATTCTAAGGTATCCTGGTAAATCATTAGTCAATATTACAAAAAAGGGCGGCTTTAAAAAGCCACCCTGAAATAAATTACTGAACTCAAATACTTTTTATAAAACAAACAGCTTTATGGAACCGCTGTCCCAATATTCAGCATTGGTGGGTTTTATCCTGATCAATTTAAGTTTGGGATCGTTTAAACCACCCGGAAAAAATGCCCTTGCAAACGGGTTCCAGCATTCTTTCATCTTTTGCCTGTCGCTGATCAATTCAGCCTCACCGCGAACACTCAGATAAGCATCGTTGGCCGGGTTTGAATATGTGACAGAAACTGCATTATCCGTAAAAACTTCCTTCCTTTCGGGTGAATATTCATTGGTAAAAAACCAGATGTTTCCGTTATTATCTATGTTGGTGGTTCCCACTGGTCTGCTTTTATACCCATTAGTGTTGGAATAGGTGGTCAGCATAGCCGTACGGATATGTTTTATTTTATTTTTCAGGTATTTAAGTGTCTCTTTCTTTGATAAATTTTCCATATCATTTTTATTGATGATATGTATATAACCATCTGATAGCCTATTTGTTGGGCTTACTTACATAAATGTTATTTTTCAAATAAAAACGATAAGGCAAAAGTGCATCTTCACCAGCAT
This sequence comes from Bacteroidota bacterium, assembly GCA_048498695.1. Classification (GTDB taxonomy): domain Bacteria; phylum Bacteroidota; class Bacteroidia; order Sphingobacteriales; family Sphingobacteriaceae; genus Mucilaginibacter. The sequence continues at coordinate 22,990 of JBEHXM010000077.1, read as the reverse complement.
ATGCCACACCTATGCGTGGCACAGCGGCGACCTGTTCATCTGTAAAACTGAGGCCTTTATCTTCAATCCATAAGGTATCACTTTGTAAGCTGATGCCGTTGATCTTCCGGTTGATGCCCAATGCTTTTGCCACAGAACCCGGCCCCGCGGTGATGTTAGGTTTAATGGCTTGCATATTCCGCCGTGCCAGCATAATATCAATCCCGGTGGTGGGTTCGATAGCGCGGATCAAAATAGCATGAGGCTGCCCTTCAACAGAGGTAACTACATTCAGCATCTCGTGGATGCCATAGCAAAGGTAGATATAGGCAATACCACCCTCTTCAAACATGATCTGCGTACGCGGTGTTTTGCGGTTACCAAAAGCATGTGATGCTCTATCTACTACTCCATTATAGGATTCTGTTTCAACAATATAGCCTCCTGTAAGTAAACCATCTATACAAGTAAATAAATACTTGCCCAGCAGGCTTTTACTGATCGAAACCACATCGGAGCCGAGATAATAGGAACGCGGAAGCTTCATGCCGATAAGATTGGTTTTAACCATGAATTGATCTCTTTTGCCCTGTCGAATATCATAATATGTGTGCCGCCTTTAATGATCGTAACGTCCTTAATTCTTTTATGAGGTAAAACATTGTCCTTGTCGCCATGAATATGATAAACATTCGGAGGGATGGTTTCATTGTCCCAATTCAGGATAGCTTTCTTTGCCCATTGGATAAATACCGGCGAAGTGTTTTGCAGCATACTAATAAATAGATCCTGTTCTGCCTTTGGCATATCTCCAAATATCAATTTGATGATCAACCGGGCGGCCCCCATCAGTTTGGTTAATACAATATGATAAAGCGGGATGTATTTGTAAAGCTGGAAACTTAGAGGGGCTTCCTTGATCGTTTTGATACTCGAGATGAGTATCACTTTATCCGTTTTGATCTTTTTGGCTATTTCGATAGCAAACATCCCGCCCAGGGAATTGCCGATCAGGATGGAATCAGGTAGTATATGAAACTTGTCGATAAGTTTGTGAGCAAAGGTAGCGAGCGTATCCTGCTTTTCGGGTTCTACCCAACTTATATTAATAACCTCATGGCCTTGAAGGTCGATATTCTGAAATATCCTGTAGTCGGCACCCAAACCTGGCAATAGATATATCCTGCTCATTTAGAATTGTAACAGTTTAACTATTTGCTCCAGGTATTGTGCATCCGTTTGATCGAACTGGTCTAACTCTTCGCTATCTACATCCAACACGCCTACCACCTGATCGTGATGATAAACCGGGATAACGATCTCAGAACGGGAAAGCGAATTGCAGGCGATATGTCCCGGGAAGGCGTCGACATCGGGAACGACAAGCGTTTTGCCCTGCTCCCATGCTGCGCCGCAAACGCCCTTGCCTTTGGCGATACGGGTACAGGCCACAGGTCCCTGGAAGGGTGCCAATACCAGTTCATTGCCTTTTGCCATATAAAACCCTACCCAAAACCATTTAAACTGTTCCTTTAATGCGGCACAGATATTGGCCAGGTTAGCAACCAAATCAGTTTCGCCCTCCAGCAATGCTTCTATTTGCGGGATAAGCGAATGGTACTGCTCCTGCTTGTCGGTTGAACGGGTTATTGTCAAGTCTTCGGCCATGTAACAAAAGTAACCATGTGTCTTTAAAATTAAATAACCCAAATCTCATTTTTAATCTTTTATTTCGCCCTGATGATCGTGAGCCTCACCATAGTGCGCTATCGCAAATGGCTTATTCCATTCGCTTTATTGGCTATGGCTGTCCACCGATTGCCGATGTGGCTGCAAAAAGGATGTTCTTTCTGGAAACTATTGGGGAGCGGCAAAAATGGCACTTTTAGTCTTGCCCCCGACTGGCAGCAGTGGGGATTGCTGGCTGTTTGGGATAATCGAGAGGCCTTTGATCGATTTTATGAGCGGTCGTTTACAGCAGAATGGTGGCACTTGTTTGCGCAGGAAAAATGGACTATACTTTGTGAGCCGCTCCAAAGTCATGGCAAATGGGATGGCAAAGAACCGTTTGGTAATCCCAATATCCAGGATCATAGCGGACCGGTTGCTATACTGACCAGGGCTACCATCAGGTTAAACCGCTTGAAGAATTTTTGGGCTAATGTAGACGGCGTTTCTTCATTAATGAAAGGGGCTGCAGGATACATAACTTCGCTGGGTATTGGTGAAAGGCCATTTTACAGGCAGGCTACCTTTTCTGTATGGAGTAGCCTGGATGATGTAAAGGCTTTTGCCTATGGCTCCAAAGAGCATGCGGAAGTGATCAAAAAAACAAGAAACGAAAACTGGTACAGTGAAGAATTATTTGCGAGATTTAAGATCATTGCCAGCATGGGGACTTTGAATAATATTGACCCGTTGGGCGGTCTTATTAATTTCGCTCTTCCACTTTCTTTTAAAAATTAGAATCAACTGTTATGAGAATTATTGCAGAACTACCGCATCCTGAATTTAAAATATCCATACTAAACATGAACCAAAAGTTTATTGTGAAGATAGAGCAGGGTACGCTGGAGCAGAGTTACAAAATATCGGAAATGGACCTGACCGATGGGGTGAACAGCGTATTTGAATTGCTGGACGAAGAGTTTTTAAAGAAGGTGGCTGCCCGTTTCACAGAAATGCGGAAAGATTATAAGGATGCCTATTTCCGTTATAACTATTAGTATATTTAAACCTTATAACTAATTGTAAAATAAATATTTATATCAATTAACATGAAGCCACCAAATAAAATTTGGTGGCTTTTAGCTTTGCGCATCAAAAATTTCAAATTTTTTATATCAACAAATCATTTATTAAAAACTAATTAATCAATTGTTTATTAATAATTTATAAGCTTAAAATTTGATATACAAAATTATATTTGGCGGCTAAATTTTGTCTATTTAGACTATTTTGACAGCAGGTCGCAATACCAGAAGCCGGCAGGTTTTTGAGGTGCGGATGAAAAGCAATTATCATCTGAATTTTTTGGAGCAACATATTCTTTGAAAACTTTCTCGCCAGCTTGCCAGGCGATTTCCTGTTTGAAGACCGGGCCTTTAAAAGCAAACGTATGAAACTCCCCGTTCTCACCGCAAACGTCCACATCCTCCGGTAACGACAGGATAAGCTCTTCAGTGATCTCCTTCCCTACGATGCGTTCCAGCCGCTCCTGTGTGCAGGCGATCACGGTGCCGAAGCCAAGATCTAAAAACTCATGGATCAATTCATTGGTATCTCTTTTCCATAAAGGGTAAATGCCGGTCATCCCTGCTTCCACTAAACGGGCATCACGGTAATCTTTCAGATCCTGGAGAAATATATCACCGAATATGGCATGAGTGATCCCCTCGGCCCTGAACTGATCCATCGTTTTTCGCATAATGGCATCATATTCTGTCATACCGGGCATTTCCGGTAAACGTACCTGGTAAAGTGGTATACCGATACTCTCAGCCTGTTTGATCAGTAATTCCGTGCGTACACCATGCATCGATATCCTATCGGCCGCATCGTTGATGGTTGTCACGAGGTATTTGATATCCAATTCCGGGTTTTGCAGGCAGTAATATAAAGCCAGTGCGCTATCCTTTCCTCCGCTCCAGTTGAAGATACATTTCATAAGTTGATTAGGTTAGATTGAGCTGAATGGTTGATTAAGTTGTCATTCAATAAATCAGTCATTCAATAATTCATTGATTAGTCGAGGCACTCCAACTGTTGCCTTCTCTTCTATCTTTCTATAGTTATCGGATGGCAGATATGGAATTTTTGGATCGACAATATATTTCGACACATCCCGCGGCACATAATCAATCAAACTAGCAGCAGGGTAAACTGCCAGCGACGAACCAACCAGGATAAATAACTCAGCCTGAGTACAGATACGTGCCGCTTCCTCTATCATTGGTACAGCTTCGCCAAACCAAACTACGTGCGCCCTTAGTTGTGAGCCCAGCTCGCATTTATCCCCCATCTTGATCTCCCAGCCATCCATTGGATAAGTCAGATTAGGGTTTCGGCTAGATTGCGAACGGGTGATAATCCCATGCAAATGCACCACATTGGTTGAACCAGCTCTTTCATGCAGGTCGTCAATATTTTGGGTGATAATGGTTACTTTATATTGCTCCTCCAGCCTGGCTAGTGCGTAATGAGCGTCATTGGGTTTTGCCTCCAGGACAGATTTGCGGCGCATGTTGTAAAACTCCTGTACCAATTCAGGATTGCGGCGCCATGCTTCGGGCGTGGCTACCTCGGTTATGTCATAACCTTCCCAAAGGCCATCCGAGTCCCTGAAGGTCTTTAAACCGCTCTCAGCGCTTATTCCGGCACCGGTTAATACGACGACATGTTTCATCATAAATCAATTGACATAAAAAAAGCGACCTGCCAGTGGCCGATCGCTTTTCGTTTATTTTTTTATTTTGTTTAAACTGCAAATTCGTGGCCGGTACGTAAGGAAGTGTATTTACTCTTGGCGAACTCGAACCCGCCAAATAATATGGCACAGAACACCACATCACCCAACAGCATATTACGTTCAAAAGGAATAGCCGCCGCTAAAGACTGCATATAGCCTGCAAAAGTGTGCGGATACAAATTCCCGTTTACCCAAGGCAGATCAGTAATTAACCAGTGGATAGCAACCGCAACAATTGATGCTAAAAATACATTCAGGACATTTGCCTTACGGATAAGGCTGCCCACTAAAACGATAACAGCAAAACTGAGGTAAACCCAGAAAGAGCCCGTGTCCCAAAGCACCCATTTTGATGAATAAAGGTAATTAAGGGCAACATCGCTTAAAAACAAGGCCACCAGTGGCACCAGGTAAGCTTTCCATTTATCTGTAAAGTATGCCCCGCCAAATAAAGCGATGGCCCCAACAGGTGTAAAATTGCTCAGCACATAAGGATATTTATAGCTAACCAGGCGAAAAGCAGCAGCCGCTACGATCATTAAAACGAGGACCGTATTGCGTGTGTTTATTTTTTGTAGTGTCATGATCTGATTTATGCAGTAAAATTACTGATTAAATGCTAAAGTAAAAATTACTTATTTACAAAGGTTATCCTGCCGGGATTAATACCTGTTGTGATCGAATATTCCTTTTTACCTGTTTTATCAAACGCATATAAAGTTCCGTTAGAAGCATAATCTTTGGCATCTGAAATAAATACCTCGCCCGATAATTCATCAACAGCTATCGCATAGGGTGCAGTAATGGTGGTGCCATCGGTTATAAAATTTGCCTTTACAGCAGACTGTGCTTTTGCATCATATACGGCTATTTTGTTATCGGCTGTTGGATAGTACACCAGGTCGCCATCTGTAGCCATCGGTATATTGTAACCTAACAGCAAATTATTTTGCGATTTCACAACATCGGTTACATTGTCAATGATGGTTATACCCGGCTTCACTTTATCAAAATCACCTAAAGATAATACATAGACATGACCATGAGTATCAGCAACCAGCGTCACCGGGTTGGCTATTACCGTTATCTTTTTAGTTTCAGTCAAAGAAGCCAGGTCAATAACAGATACTGTTTTATCGGGATTGCCAAATGTCAGGCCGCCCGAATTGGCCACGTAAAGTTTGTTGTTCGAAATCACCATTTGCTCGGGGTTACGGCCAACGGTAATGTATTTGATAATAGCCAGTGTAGCGGTATCCATAACGGCTACGGTGCCGTCATACGAACTGATAAAGGCATGGTCTTTATAAAAGACCACACTCCTGGGCTCTCTTTTAACTTTGCCATTTAGCAAGCTATCCTGTTTGATGAGCTTGCCGGTTTTGGCGTTTACCACATCAACCACGCTGGATACATTGACCACAATGTACATTTTGGAGCCATAAATTTCTGCGTCGTTGCCGGTATCGCCAATTTTATCCCCGTTTATAGCGGTATACAAATCGGCTGTCAACTGTTTGGTGGCATAGTTGTAATAGGTTAAGGTGCTGTTATTTGCACCGAAGCCTCCCTGGTTCAGCACATAAACCCCGGCCCTTTCTGCTTTAGGCGTTCCCTGGTTTGGGATAACCTTATCCTTATGGCATGAAGCCAGTATGGTTAACAGGGTTAATGCGATAAAAAGCGAATTAAGTTTAATTTTTTTCATGATCATTTGATTATTTTAAATGGTTATTTGCAACGTTATCCTGTAAGAGCGCCCCGGCATTGGGTAGCTTTGAATAACATCATATTGTTTGTTAAATAAATTGTTTACCTCAAAAGAGGCCATCAACGGTGTGCGTTTGGTCATAAACCGGTAGACTACTGAAGCATCGCTTACCGCGTACCCGGGCAAATTGTCATCGGGGAGATTATCATTGGTATAATATCTTTGTGATGAAAACACCTGATTATAGTAAATCCCTAAATGATTGTGATCAATACCTGCATTTATGGCCAAAGTGTTTTTTGGAGTATAAGGCAACTGATTGAGATAGATCGATGATGTCGGGTCTGTAACATTGATCACCTGCTGGTAAGTATAGTTCACAGCCAGGGAACCCTTCCATTCGTCTGCAATATTTACCTGTGTCTTCAAGCCTGCATCGAGACCTTTGATATCCGCCTTGCCTGCATTCTGCACCGAACTATTATATGGATCATGCGGGATGAATACGATCTTGTTTGTAACGTTATTGTAGTAAGCATCAAGGGTTAATGTGATATAATTAAAGAAACCATTTAAGCCTTTACTGAAGGTTGCACCCAGGTCAAACTCTTTTGCAAATTCTGGTTTTAGATTCGGATTAGTGACAGGTTCATAGTACAGGTCATTAAAAGTGAGGTTTCGGAATATAGATTTATAAAAACCCCTTAACTGGAAATTCGGCGTTTCAAAGGGCTGTATGGATGCCATTAACGTTGGCGAATAAATATTTCGGTTAGGTGCAGGCTGGCCTACTTTAACAGATTCAACCGTATTGGTGTTCAATAAACTTCCCTGCAGATGCAATTTGCCTAATGTCAGGTTAGATGCCAGCACATTCAACAAAGTGAACCGTGTAGGATAAGGGAATGGCGTAGCAGGACGAACGTTGTATTGCGTATTCAGGTCATTGATAGAAGCATCAACCGCATAAGATACCTCCCAGTTTGAGGTTATGGTATAAGCTACGGCTGCCGATTGGTAAGCCTCGCGCTGTGTAAAATGCTGGTCGAGATTGCCCGGAATATTTGGAAATGGAGTAAAATAATGCAGGTAATCTTTAGATAATTTGGTATTCAGAAGCAAGTGAAAGCCACTGCTCCAAATCCGCTCGTACCCGGCCTGCACAAAAAGATCCTGGTTCCATAATCGGGCTGGCAGCGATGTTGTGTAAAAGATAACTGCGCCGGGTAAGCCCCTGTCTGAATTATAATAATTAATGTGCACGTTGAATTTGCTGCTGTCACCTCTGTTCCAGTATACAGCACCATCAATTTGCTGAGAGGTAATATGAGCACCTGTACGCGTATGAACGGAATCTGAACCATCACCCTGGTTTATATAATTGTACCGACCGTTGGCATTTTCTAAATAACTGTTGATGATAAACGACCATTGATCATTAATGCGCTGCTGCCATTGCAGGTATGGGTTGAACAATCCAAATGATCCTGCCTTAATTCCGGCAGTAATCAAATAAGGCTTGTCTGCTTTTAGATCAGGCTTTATGGTTTTGATAGAAAGTACGCTGGCAGATGCATACGACCTTGCAGGTTGGCAGATATAAGGGGGCTGTCCGTTGTATAAAGTGATCTCTTGCACATTGTTCAGGTTGAATTTGCTTAGATCGACCTGGCCATTCTCGGCATCGTTCAACTGCACACCATCATATAAAACCGCGGTATGGTTTGCACCCAGGCCACGGACTGAGATCGTTTTTAATCCGCCTATACCACCGTAGTCCTTAATATTAACACCTGAAAAATTACGGATCGCATCGGCCACATTAAACGCGCTGTAATGCTCAAAATCATTAGCCGATATGGATTGAAGCGGTGCGATGGATTGTACTTGTGGTATAGGCGAGGTGGTTACCTTAACTTCCTTGATTTTTTTGGCGGTGTCTGTTTGCGCAAATAATTGGACAGGCAACAGAAAAGCAAAGCAAAGCACACCTGCCGATAAAACCGGGGGCACATTTTTTAAGTATATTACTTTTCTTTGCATCTGTTGTGAACTAATGCCACAGCATACAGAAACGGAAAGTTTGGAATGGAAACGGCAACAGACGGGTTTCACATTCAAGCTTCAATCCCCGAAAGCTATGAATCATATAAATGCTCTGGCAGGTCTTCTGACTTACTCCCCTTTCGTCCTGCCTTCCCGCTCGCTGGTTAGAGAACAGTGGCCCTGAATGGACAATGGTTATGGAGCTTACAGCTGCGGGACAGTCCAGGAATATACACCTGGTTCCCTTTTAATCCCGGTTATTCACCAGGAACCTAAAGCGCTGCAAATGTAGCTGATGGGATTGGGAATTTCAAATGTTAGTTGTAAGAGTTGTAGAGGTTGTAAAAGTTGTGGAAATTACTACCAGACTTAATCAACTACTCTCTTAATCAACAAAATCAACTAAATCCCTATATTTATCCATTATGAAGCTTTGTTTTACCTGCCTGTTATCTTTATTAAGCCTGTTCACTATGGCGCAGCAACCCGATACTGTTTTCCTGAAAAACCTGCTCGAATCACACCGTGGTCTTTTTGATCATGTCCTGAACCACCCTACCCATAACGAGGTTCAGATATTATATACGCAGATTGACCGTGATGAAAATAATGTGCCGCATTTTAAAACTTACAGCTACAGGCTTAACGCCGGTCATTATTTTTACCCGGCCAGCACGGTAAAGCTGCCTACAGCCATTTTTGCGCTTGAAAAGCTGAATGAATTAAATATCAATGGGTTAACAGTAAAATCCACCATGATCACCGACAGTGCATTTGCCGGGCAAACTAAGGTGACCAAAGACACCTCATCCAAAAATGGCCTGCCCAGCATGGAGAATTATATCAAAAAGATATTACTGGTGAGCGATAATGATGCCTATAACCGCCTGTATGAATTTGTCGGGCGCGAAGAGGTCAACAACAAGCTGAAAAAATACAACCTGACCGGTACCCGTATTATTTGCAGGCTGGCCATAGGCGATAAAGGTGAAAGCACAAGGCATACCAACCCTGTTGATTTTTATGACGGTAAAAAGCTGGTTTATCATAAGCCGCCGTTATATGATGCAAAGGATTATCCTATGAATCCTGAAAATATGATACAAGGTAAAGGCTACCTGGATAAGAATGATAAACTGGTAATGGAGCCTTTTGATTTTTCACAAAACAATACCTACCCGCTGGTGGATCAGCAGTCAGTTTTGAAACGGTTATTGTTTCCTGAAGCGTTTCCTAAGAAACAGCAATATAACCTTACCAATGAGCAATACCGCTTCATCTATCATTATATGAGCATGTGGCCTACGGAAAGCAAACATCCTACATACAGTCCGCCGGAATATTTCCCAGCTTATTGTAAATGGCTGTTTTATGGTGGCGATAGTTCAGCGGTGATCAATCCCAATATCAGGATCTTTGATAAGATCGGCGACTCCTATGGTTATGATATCGACAATGCCTACATCGTTGATTTTAAAAATAAGGTAGAGTTTATGCTGTCGGCCGTGGTGCAATCCAATGAGGATGGCATTTATAATGATAACAAGTATGAGTACAAAACCGTATGCTTACCGTTTATGAGGGATCTGGGACAGGTGATCTATCAATATGAATTAAAGCGGGAAAAGAAGTATCAGCCTGATTTGAAGAAGTTTAAGTTTAGTTATTGAATTCACTTGATTAAACGACCCATTAGTTTCACAAATAAATAAAGCCCACATCCTATAAACATGACAATACCTAATAATAGGACTATATTGTTTGTGGTTGGACTATCCAGTTGAGTAGTAAATGCTAAAACTATTAAGTAACCGCCTAGTGGAACACCACAAAGTGCTAAAATATTTAAGATCACTTTTTTAGTCGAACTCATGATATTATGGAATAAGGTTTATGCATTCAAATGTAGAGATAAATAATCTGTTATTAGATTATCCAAAATGCTATTTCCTTTACAAACAAAAAAGGCCCCGATAAATCGGGGCCTTTTTCAATATTTGATGGGTTGTCTTTATTTCACAGCATCAACAACTGCTTTAAAAGCATCCGGGTGATTCATCGCCAGATCAGCTAAAACCTTACGGTTTAAACCAATTTGTTTTGCGGCTAACTTACCGATTAATTGTGAGTAAGAAATTCCGTGCTGGCGGGCACCTGCGTTGATACGTTGTATCCATAAAGCCCTGAATTCTCTTTTCTTGGTCTTACGGTCGCGGTAAGCATACTGTAAACCTTTTTCAACTGTGTTTTTTGCAACGGTATAAACCTTGCTGCGTGAACCATAGTAACCTTTGGCGAGGTCCATCACCTTTTTCCGGCGTCTTCTCGACGCGACTGCGTTAACTGAACGTGGCATTTTTTTGTCTTTTTGGTAGCGAGTGTTCCTTACGGAAACTTGTAAACTCTGATACCTGGTTTAAAAATTTGTTAATTACTTTCCGATACAAAGCATACGTTTTACGTTACCCATATCCGCATCAGATACTAAACTGGTGTGGGTAAGGTTACGCTTACGTTTGGTCGACATCTTGGTTAAGATGTGGCTTTTGTATGCGTTCTTTCTTGCAATTTTACCGGTTCCAGTAAGCTTAAAACGCTTTTTTGCACTGGAATTGGTTTTCATTTTTGGCATAACCGATTCTATATATGTATTATTTAATTAATTCTTATTAACAGAACCAAGAGTCAAGAACCAAGAATCAAGATTTTTTCTCTCTTGGTTCTTGAATCCTGGCTCTTGATTCTAATTTTCTATTTCTTTACTCCTTTTGAAGCTACGGTTAAAAACATTCGTTTACCTTCCAGTTTTGGCAATTGCTCCACTTTGCCGACTTCCTCTAATGCCTGTGCAAAACGCAGTAAAAGTATCTCGCCCTGTTCTTTGTAAACTATGGCGCGACCTTTAAAGTGCACATAAGCTCGCACCTTCTCACCTGACTCCAGGAATTTGATGGCATGCTTCAATTTAAACTCAAAATCATGGTCGTCCGTGTTCGGTCCGAAACGAATCTCCTTTATCACAGTTTGTTTGGCGTTATTCTTTATCTCCTTCAGTTTCTTCTTTTGTTCGTATATAAACTTATTATAGTCTACTACTTTACAAACAGGTGGAACTGCATTCGGAGAAATTTCAACAAGGTCCAGTTCCTGCTCCTGCGCTATGGCAAGGGCATCTCTCAATGAATATACACCCTGCTCTACGTTATCACCAACAAGGCGAACTTCCTGAGCTCTGATAAACTGATTAATGTTATGTTCGGCTTCCTTTTTCTTAAAAGGTGGCCTTGGTCCTCTGTTAAAATTGGGTTTGTTTAATGCCAAGTTATACCGTTATTTCTTTTATTATTTGTTGTTTAAATTCTTCAATAGTCATACTGCCCAAATCTCCTTGTCCATGCTTACGAACTGAAACCAGGCCTTCGGCTGCTTCTTTTTCGCCCACAATAAGCATGTAAGGGATTTTTTTGACCTCGGCATCGCGTATTTTCCGCCCTATCTTTTCATCCCTGAAGTCAATCAGCCCGCAAATATCGGAATCTTTTAATATATCAGAAAGTTTTTTTGCATATTCTTCATATTTTTCGGATATCGGCAGAATAGTAAACTGTTCAGGCGACAACCACAGCGGGAAATTACCGGCACAATGTTCTATCAATACAGCCACAAAACGCTCCAACGAGCCAAACGGAGCCCTGTGGATCATTACCGGGCGATGTTTCTGATTGTCACTTCCGGTGTACTCCAGCTCAAAACGCTCAGGCAAATTATAATCTACCTGTATAGTTCCCAACTGCCATTTGCGGCCGAGGGCATCCTTCACCATAAAATCAAGCTTCGGCCCATAAAAAGCGGCCTCGCCAAGTTCCACTACAGTACGCAAACCTTTTTCGGCGGCAGCATCAATAATAGACTGCTCAGCCAGGGCCCAATTTTCATCAGAACCAATATATTTTGCTTTGTTTTCAGGGTCGCGAAGTGATATTTGTGCAGTATAATCCTCAAAGCCCAGAGCCGAAAATACATACAGCACCAGGTCAATCACCTTTTTAAACTCATCCTTTACCTGGTCGGGACGGCAAAATAAGTGCGCATCATCCTGTGTAAAGCCGCGTACGCGGGTTAAGCCATGTAATTCGCCGCTTTGTTCATAACGGTATACTGTACCGAATTCCGCATAACGAACAGGCAGGTCTTTATAAGAACGTGGTTTGGTTTTGTATATCTCACAATGGTGCGGGCAGTTCATTGGTTTTAAAAAGAACTCCTCTCCCTCCTGCGGAGTCTGTATCGGTTGGAAACTATCCTTACCATATTTCTCATAATGGCCGGAAGTTACATACAGGTTTTTATGCCCGATGTGCGGGGTGATCACCTGCTCATACCCTGCTTTTACCTGCGCAGTTTGCATAAAACGAACTAAACGTTCGCGCAGAGCAGCGCCCTTCGGTAACCACAATGGCAAGCCCATCCCTACTTTTTCTGAGAAAGCAAATAACTCCAATTCACGTCCCAACTTGCGATGGTCGCGTTTTTTGGCTTCTTCAATCAAATGAAGATAGTCTGTCAACTCGCTTTGTTTTGGGAAAGTAACGCCATAAATGCGGGTCAGCTGTTTGCGTGTTTCATCACCGCGCCAGTAGGCACCGGCGACACTCATCAGCTTAACAGCCTTTACAAAACCAGTGTTAGGGATATGCGGGCCACGGCATAGATCAGTAAAATTGCCCTGGGTATAAAAAGTAATGGAACCGTCAGGCAGGTCCTTAATGAGGTCAAGTTTATACTCATCCCCTTTTTCGGTAAAATATTTAGTAGCATCAGCCTTGGAAACAGGTTTGCGTACGTATTCCTCCTTAGCCCTGGCCAGTTCCATGATCTTATCTTCGATCTGCTTGAAATCATCCGAGGAAAACTCGCGGTCGCCGAAATCCACATCGTAATAAAAGCCGGTTTCAATAGCCGGGCCAATACCAAACTTGGTACCGGGGTATAAAGCCTCTAGCGCTTCGGCCATTAAATGGGCAGATGAATGCCAGAAAGTAGCTTTGCCCTGTGTATCATTCCACGTCAGTAATTTTACTTTGGCATCGTGCTCAATGGGGCGACTGGCATCCCAAACCTGGCCGTCAACTTCGGCCGCTAATACGTTTCGTGCTAAACCTTCCGAGATCGACATCGCGATCTGCATGGAAGTAGTTCCCTTGTCATACTGACGAGAGGAACCGTCGGGTAATGTAATGTTAATCATCTACAACTATGATTTGGCCTCACCCTAAATCCCTCTCCGGTAGAGAGGGACTTGAATAAGTCCGGTTAAAATTTATAAGTTTTATTCGATCACAAACAAAGTGATCTTATTCTTGAGCCGCGAATTTACGGATTTTTATTTAACCGCGCCAGCCGCAATAAAAAAGGCGTTGTAAAGTAATTACAACGCCCCAATACAACTAACTAATTAACTCATACCCCATGGGGATAGGGTTTTCTGATAAGGTAAGATCAATGCCGGGGAGCATTGTATATGATTTAATACTTTGAGCGTTTTCTTCCTCCGCCAAAAAAGGCGCCTATACCAAAAGAGGCGTAGTTAGCATTGTTACCCAATACATCATAGGTAGCCGCAAACCTGAAATGGCCTGCTTCAAAACCTATCCGCGGAAATACACCAAATTTGCTGGAACTTGGCCCGGTAACTGTATTCCCTGAACCATCTTCTTCGGCTAAAGCTTTTTGAGTAAAAATACCGGCACCTGCGCCTGCAAATGGTCTGAAACCTTCATCCATAAAATAATATTCAAAGGAGGGGCAAAAAGAATATAAAAAGGAAACTTTTGCTTTGTCGTTTAATTGATCTACATAGCCAATCCCGGCCCCCTCAAATCTCAGGCCTACGGCAATGTCGTCAGTTATGCGGTAATGGGGCTCTACAGTTACTGTAACGCCGGCTTTGGTACCTGAACCATCTGAGGGTATAGCATAGCCTAAACCCAGATCAACTTTAAACGCATGGTAAACTTGTGAGTAAGTTGCTGCTTGTCCATTAGCTAACACAGAGGCGCTAACCAATGCAATTAATAGTAGTAGTTTTTTCATGATTTGTGATTTTAAAGGTTGCTTTTAGAAATAATTGGAGTTTTTGCTTAACAGTTTCTTATACGTAATCTAAATGTAAAAGTATTGGGCAGCCTTTTTTTTAACATTATATAACCTGACGTAAATACTTGATGATAAGGCTCAAATACTTGACATCAGGTAATTGCCACGTCAGATAATCATTGTAAATTGCCTTACCTGAAATTCTATCCGTATGCAAATAAGAAAATGGCTGGTCAAGTATAAGTTTCTGCACATCGGGATGTGGTTTTTGGTGATAACCACCTCTTTCCTCGCCTATTATGACCCTAAAAGAAGCATGCCGTCTCAAATGGCCAATGCTTTAACGGCTACAGGCTTGCAAATCATACCATTCTACTTGTCGGCCTATGTATTGGTTCCTAAACTGCTTTATAAAAAGAGGTTTACCTTATTTATCAGTGCCTTTGTTTTCCTGGTAATTTTTATGGGGGTGTTCACTTTGTTCTGTACCAGGGTAATGGACCATTTAACCATGCACGAAAAAAACCTGCTGCCCGATTGGGCCACAATGCGCAAGTCTATCAACCTGTTTGTATGGAATAGCATACTGGCTGCTTTTGGCTCCGGTGGTTTAAAAATAATGCTCGACCGTTTCCGCATGGAAAAGCGATTAACGCAGGTTGAGCAGGAAAAGATAACTACAGAGCTTTCGTTTCTCAGGTCGCAGATCAACCCGCATTTTTTGTTCAATGTAATGAATACCATCTATTTTCAGATTGACAAAGCCAACCTGGATGCCCGCCTGTCGGTTGAAAAATTATCCGAAATGCTGAGGTATCAGTTGTATGAATGCACATCTGATAAGATACAGATACATAAAGAGCTCCTTTACATACAAAACTATGTCGCCATACAAACCCTGCGAATGGAAAAGGAATCGGATGTCCGTTTATTTATCGATCACGAAATGGAGAATTTCCTGATCGCACCTTTATTGATATTGCCGATTGTTGAAAATGCATTCAAACATGTATCAAATTTTAAGGAAGCAGGCAGGAATAAGATACACCTTACCATTAAAAACAATGATAAAAACACCTTCCTGGTAGAAGCGGTGAATACTTACGACCAGTCTAACGGGCAGAAACATTTGCTACAATCCGGTGGACTGGGCATACAAAACCTGCAGCGAAGGCTTGAATTGCTTTATCCTAATAAACATGAATTAAATATCAACAAGCAGGATGACACCTACCATACCTTGCTTAAATTACAGTATAGTGAACTGGTAAACAATTAATTAAAGGAAAGCGAAAATGCGTGCAATTACTATACGTTTATTTGGCAGATACAAAATAATGTACATCCTGATATGGATGCTGGTATCCTTTATTATAACGTTTATCAACTATGACGTGCACACCTCCATGCTGCCGCAATGGATAGGCTACCTCATCCTCACGGCAACTGCAATACCTGTCAGCTATTATGCTGCTTATAAGCTTACTCCTCGGTATTTATACCGCAGGAGGGTTGGCGCTTTCGTCAGTTATCTGTTAATATTTGCCTGCTTAAATTCCATCGCATCTTTCTTTCTGACAATTACCATTTATAGCTTAATTACGGGCAACCCTATCTTTCGTTCCCTTTTATACCTTTTTTCGTTGTTTTTTGAAACCTTGCTGATCGATATTATCCTGATCGCCATCAGCTGCATGATCAAAATAATTATCGACCGTTACTTTATGGAACAGCAGCTCTCTGAGATAGAAAAAGAAAAGATAAACTCGGAGTTGAATTTTTTACGGTCGCAGGTAAATCCGCATTTTTTGTTTAATGTGATGAATACCATCTATTTCCAGATTGAAAAAACAAATACGGATGCCCGGATGTCGGTCGAAAAGTTCTCTGAAATGCTGCGTTATCAGCTTTATGAATGCACAACTGATAAAATACAAATACAAAGGGAATTGCATTACATACAAAACTATGTAGCCATACAAACCCTGCGGATGGAGAAAGGCTCAGATATACGCCTGCTGATAGATGGGGCCATGGAAGATTTTTTAATTGCGCCCTTATTGATACTTCCTATTGTTGAGAACGCATTTAAGCATGTTTCTAATTTTAAAGAGCCCGCTAAAAACAAAATACACCTGGCCATTAAGAAACAGGATAATAACCTGCTGATAGAAGCCATCAACACTTACGACCGGGCAGAAGGTCAGAAATATTTATTACAGACCGGCGGTTTAGGGATTAGAAACTTACAACGCAGGCTGGAATTACTATACCCAGGCAGGCACGAATTGAATATTAACAAACAGGAGGATACCTACCACACCCTTCTTAAACTACAGTATAATGATTAATTGCCTGATAGTGGATGATGAACCAATAGCCCGAAACGGGATGCTGGAATATGTAGATCAGGTGGAATTTTTGCACCCGGTAGCCGTATGCAAAAATGCCATAGAGGCAAGCCTCGCGCTTCAGAACAACCACGTCGACCTGGTGTTTCTGGACATACAGATGCCCAAAATTACCGGGATAGATTTTTTGAGGAACCTCCCCTCGCCTCCTTTGGTGATATTCACCACCGCCTTCCCCGAGTATGCTATCGAGGGTTACGAACTGAACGTCCTCGATTACCTGTTAAAGCCCATCAGCTTTGAACGCTTTTTTAAAGCGGTGATCAAGGCGCAATCCTATATCAATTTACGGTCTAAGCAGGAAGTGATCAAAACCGGGGCTTACTTCTTCATCAAATCCAACCAGAAGATAGAAAAGGTGCTGATTGAGGATATTTTGTACCTCGAGGCGCTATCCAACTACGTGATACTGCATACCAGGCACAAAAAACATATTGTATACATGAGCTTTAAAGGGATCGAAAGCCAGCTGCCGGCACACCTTTTCCTTAAGATACACAAGTCGTTTATTGTAGCGGTAGATGCCATCCAGACCATAGATAACAACGAAGTGATACTGGCCGATTTCATATTACCCATCAGCAAAAGTTACCGCGCACTGGTTATGGAAAGGGTTGAGAAAAACCTATTTAAACGCCTATGACCGCTGATTAGCTTGATTAAATGATTGCGTTGATTTTTTGACTTTTCTAAATCCGAAATCGAAAATCCGACATTCGAAATTATAACCGCCAACCGCCTCGCGCCTCCCCCTTCACACGTTCCCCCACCCATGCGCCAGCACATCGGCCAGGTGGATAGTTTTAATGGGCAGGTTATTTTTGTCAATATAGCCCTGCAAATGCAGCAGGCACGAAGCATCTGTTGAGATGATATAATCCGCTCCGGCAGCAATGGCATGATCCACTTTTTGCTGAGCCATTGCGGTTGATATGGCATCAAACTTCACTGCAAACGTACCACCGAAACCGCAGCAGGTCTCATTATCTTTCAAGTCTACCATTTCCAGTCCAAGTACTTTTGATAGTAGCTGGCGGGGTTCTTCTTTGATCTTGCACTCGCGCAGACCGCTGCAGCTGTCATGATAAACAGCCCGGCCATCCAGCTCAGCGCCGAAATAATCTACCTGGAGAATATTCACCAAAAAATCCGACAACTCATAGATATTACCCTGCACCGCACGGCATTTATTGTGTAGTGTGGTATTGGTAAACAGGTCGTTGTAGTAATTCTTTACCATCCCGGTGCAGGAAGCCGAGGGCGTAATGATCACGCTGTCCTCCGGAAAACTGTTCAGGAATTTATTGCCTACCTCTTTGGCTTCATCCCAAAAACCTGCATTGAAGGCCGGCTGACCGCAGCAGGTCTGCTCCGGGTTATAACTTACTGTACAGCCCGCCTTTTCCAGTACCTTAACCGTATTCCAGGCAGTATCCGGGTAAAGCTGGTCAACAAAACAAGGAATAAACAACTCAATATTCATCGGCCGCTAATTTCAGAAAAAGTTTTTAATTAGTGGTGAGTAATCGGTAATGAGTTGTGAGCACAATACCAGAAACTCAAAACTCACTCCCACGGGTCAAAAACGAAATGCCCGTAGTAAAATTTTTAATTAGCCGGGCATTGGCCACTTAGCCCGTAGTAAAAATCAGCATTAGCCGGGTATTGACTGCTTTGCCGGTAGTAAAATTTCCCATTAGCCGGGTATCGCGGCTAATACCGGTAGTAAATATTGCGCTTTTTTATGTTAAGTAGTTTATTTATAGATACTTATGGTTTTTAGCCAAATTTTGGGTGTAAAACGCAAAAATATTTTTTGGAAGATTTTTAATAATTCAATGAACGAGTTTAGTAGCCATTTTGTGCGCCGGGCTCTTACTTAAAGATACGAAAATTTGAGGAGAATTGGAAGGGCATTTTTACTGATACTCTCCCCTGCGTTAAGGATTGGAGCGGATACCGGCCTTAGCGCTTAATGCCTGCGCCGTATGAGCGTAAAGCCTGACCCTTTTGAAAAAAGGGAACGCCCAAATAAATTATTTGCATCATCCCGAACTTATAAAAGGACACAACAAAACCGCCAACCATTATCCTAATTTAATAATCATATAAATATAAATTCCAACATAATAAAGGATTTACAAATCATTTCAACAATATCATAAAAGCCTCACCCCATCCAATGTTAAATCAATGTTAACATTATTTCAGAAAAATTACATATTTGTGGGTCTGAAATTTTATCCAATCTGCATTGAAACGGTTGATCGCATCGGTATTTCTGATTGTATTCCTGTTTAACCTGGGAGGATACCTGCTGATGTTCCAGTATTTTATATACCGGTCTGATAACCTGGTGAATCAGCGGATAAACCACAACCGCTATAAAAAAACCGAGCTGGTGCAGATGAAAATCCCCATGCATACCCCTGCCGTGATCAACTGGCCCGATTATGAGCAGATAAGCGGGGAAGTGCAGATCAACGGCTTCTCGTACAATTATGTAGGCCTTAAAGTGACACAGGATACCATGTATATGCTCTGCCTGCCCAATTACGAGAAAACCCGCCTGATAGAAGCCGATAACACCTTCGGCAAACAGGTAAACGACAATACACAGAATAAAAAGTCGGGCAACACCCTGCCCAAACTAACCATACCGGTAAGCAAATACAGCTACCAGCAGACAGAGTTCTGCTTTAGCTCGCCCGTGTGTATTATACCGGCGGCGGGCTTTCATTACCTGGCTTCGTTAGATCAGCCTTCACTTTCTGTTAGCGGCCAACCGCCGGAGCACATTGCTTAAAATCAATTTCTTATTTATTATTTGTAACAGGTTGGGCTTTTAAATATGGCCTGGTCTATTGTTTTTTGTGTGATCCCGCAGGATAACCGATACACGGCTTTGGCTATTGGCCCCACCCTGTTTTAACAGAAGCGATCAAAACTTTATTATTAAATACAACATGAACCAACTTTATAAAATTGTGCCGCTGGCATTGGCATTACTATGCACTTACCAGTTAAAGGCACAGCAAAAAACAAAAAAAGACACCCTAAGCCTGGATACGGTTTCGGTGAAAGATACCCGCGCTAAGCATTTGAGCGACATAAGCGGTACTTACCTTTTTGCGGGTAAAAAAACCTTTTCTATCAGTCCGGATGCGGGCAAGGCCAACCTGGCCAATAACAATGCCCGGATGATATTTGCGCAGGTACCGGGCGTAAACGTGTGGGAGATGGATGGCGCGGGCCTGCAGGTGAACATTGGTACCCGTGGAACGGATACCCACCGGTCTATAGAAACCAATATGCGGCAAAACGGGTACAACACCAACTCGGATATATTTGGCTATCCCGAAGACCACTACACCCCGCCGTTTGAGGGTATCGGCGAGATACAGATCGTACGCGGTTCGGCTGCGCTGCAGTTTGGCAGCCAGTTTGGCGGTATGGTCAACTATAAGATGAAAGAAGGCGACACGACAAAGGCATTCGGCTTTGAAAGTAACCAGACCATAGGCTCAAACAGGTTTTTTAACTCATATAACGCGGTTGGAGGCAAAAGCGGTAAATGGAGTTACTATGCTTATTTCGATAATCGCAGCGCCGATGGCTGGCGTCCGGATGCTGCCTATAACTATCATGCGTATTACATGAACCTGAAATACCAGATCAATGACAAGGGAAGCATTGCCCTGCAATTTTCGCGGTCTGATTACCGGCAGCAGATAGCAGGTGGTCTTACTGACGCGCAGTTTGATGCCAACAATCAGCAGTCGACCCGTTTCCGCAACTTCTTTAACCCAGAGATCAATATCCCGGCATTAATTTTTAACTACAACCTGGATAAGAACACCAAACTGGAAGTAACTACCAACGGCATCATCGGTCAGCGTAACAGCGTGCAGTTCATTGCTAACCCCAATGTGGCCGATACGGTTAACCGTGCCTTAAACACCTACAATCCCCGCCAGGTAGACCGTGATTACTATTACGGTTTCACTACCGAAGCGCGTTTGCTGCACCGCTACAAATTGGGCGACCTGTACAGCACATTCAGCGCCGGGGTAAGGTTTTTTGAGGAACATACCCAACGCAGGCAAAAAGGTGTAGGTACCACAGGTTCTGATTTTGACTTGTCGCTGGTTAAGCCTTATGGCATCGACCTGCGCCTGCATACCACCAACTATGCCGCCTTTGCGGAGAACATTTTCCAGATAACACCGAAATTCAGCATTACTCCGGGTGCACGTATTGAGGATATCAAAACCAGCATGACGGGTGTGATCAGTAATGCCACCTTCCCGGTTAATTACAACCAGACACGTAATTTCCCGTTATTTGGTACAGGGTTGCAATACCAGGCTACTCAAAACAGCCAGTTTTATGGTAATATATCGCAAGCCTACCGCCCCTACATCTATGCCAACGTTACCCCTGCCGACCAGTTAGGCGTGATAGACCCTAACCTGAAAGACAGCAAAGGCTACAGTGCCGACCTGGGCTACCGCGGCAATATCAAAAGCATTTTCAATTATGACCTGAGTGCTTATTACGTGTATTATGGCAACCGTGTGGGCACGCTTACCGAGGTGAACAGTAGTAATACGCCGTATTTGTACACCACCAATATCGGCAATGCCGTAGCCAAAGGTGTGGAAGCTTATACCGAGGTTTCGCTGCTGCGCTCATTTAACCCGGATGCAGGTAGTGATATCCGCCTATTTAATTCGCTGGCTTATGACCATGCACGGTATATCAGTGGTTCTATCAGCCAGGCAGGCGCCAATGTGAGCCTGAAAGGGAACTATGCCGAGGGTACACCGGAGTGGATCGACCGTGCGGGGCTTAGCTTTTTTAGCAAGCACATCAGCAGCACTTTGCAATACAGCTATGTGAGCAAAAATTTCAGCGATGCCAATAATACAGCATTCAATCCTACAGGTGCTTCGGGTATTGTACCGGCCTATCATGTGTTCGACTGGTCGTTCAATTACAGTTTCCTGAGAATCTATCATTTTTCGGCCAATATAAATAACCTGTTCAACGCTAAATACTTTACCAGGCGCATTAACATGTACCCCGGTCCGGGCATATTACCCGCCGATGGCAGAACATTTAATATTGGATTTGGGATAAAAATATAGGGTTTAAATAGGAAAAGCCCCGGAATAAAATATCTTCCGGGGCTTTTTTGTTTCTGGCATTTGAAGACTGTCCGTATTTGTCCGCGGTATCTTACGCCTAAAATCGGACGGATACTCACCCATCTTGTCATCTCGAACGATAGTGAGAGAACTTATACATCATACAGCGGGCTTTGCAGGGTGTACAAGATTTTTCGCTCACACAACCACAACCCAATTCTGCTCAAGAAATAGTTTCTCCTCGCCCCCTTTCGCATCCCTGCCAGCTTGTCGAAATTACATTTTGATATTGATTTTTCTACTCCGCTAACAGCTTTTTCTTCTGCGCATCATACTCAGCCTGGGTGATAGCGCCTGAGTCGAGCAGCTTTTTCAATTTAAGTATCTCGTCTGCCACACTTGTTTTAGCTGCACCACCTTTCTGATCGTTGCAGGGCGTTACCTCGCAGGCCGCTATGGCTTCTTCTATCCAGACGTCGCAAGTGGTAAACCCGCCGGTTTTAATGGTAATCACTGTTTTATCTCCGCCTGACATTTGCCGTACGTTAGCAATCTTCTTGATCACGTAATTGCTGCCCGTAATATCCTTGCGGGCATTCATGCTGTTGGATCGTCGCGGATCAGGAGGTCCGGGCAGCAGGGTATTAATCTGGATGTATTTGAAATTACCGTCAGGCATTGTTCCGAGGCCAACCCTTAAGGTATCGCCGGCATGGTAAGTTTTCCCGTTGGATGCTTTATATTCTTTCAGCTTTTGTGCTGATGCAATAACGGGCGCTAATAATAACAGGATAAGTGCAAGTTTTCTCATAGTACTTATAATACGGATTGAGCACTGATTATGTTTGATTTTGAGCGAAGGGCTTTTCATTTGCTGGCGCAAGTTTTGTGCGTTTGCCAGTGCGATAGGTAACTTGTGCCTATTTAGAATCTGTAGTGATTTTATAAAACAGTCTCCCTGCCGCTTACCATCACTTTATCAACTTTAATACTGCCATACAAAACATTCAACGATGGCTTTGCCCCTTTCATGCTGACATTGCCAAACCCGGTTTCTGTACTCAAAAAGCTGGTAAAGTCACCTACTCTGGAGTCGATATAAAGCGTTTTGGTAACTGCATCAAAACGT
>JBEHXM010000076.1:0-25218 GCA_048498695.1 Bacteroidota bacterium | reverse complement strand
TCGCCGTGCAAACGGGGTGTATATACCAAGGTACCGTAACCTTAACGGCGAAAAACGTGATTATATCCGCGGATTTGGTTACCAGGGTGGCGGCGGCCGCGAAGAGTGGGGCAGAACTATCCCTGAACTAAGTATAGGCGGTGAGTTTAAAGATACTTTATCCGAACCAGGCGAGTGGACAATGGGTATAGGAGGCTTTGGTGAAACACTGCCATACCACGAAAACAGGGCTTTCCTGGATAAGGATAAGAAAGATAAATGGGGCTTGCCGGTATTAGCTATCGACGCAACGGTGAAAGATAACGAGATGAAGATGCGTATCGACATGGCAAATGATGCTAAGGAAATGCTGGAAAAAGCCGGAGTAAAGAATGTACACACCTTTAACAGTGAACCCGTTTTGGGCCGTGGTATCCATGAAATGGGTACAGCGCGTATGGGCCGTGATCCGAAAACATCCGTGTTGAATGAATGGAACCAGGTTTGGGATGCTAAGAACGTATTTGTAACAGACGGTGCCTGCATGGCTTCAACAGCTTGCCAGAACCCTTCTTTAACTTATATGGCATTAACAGCCCGCGCTGCCAACCATGCGGTAGAAGAATTGAAAAAAGGGAATATATAATTTAGATTAGAGATTAGTTAACCGGAGATCAGAGATTAGTTTGAACGGTTCACGAATATCAATAATTCAATAAATCAGTAACTCAACAATTATTTAATACATACACCAATGACTGAAAAACCGAAAGATACCCCTCAAAATCCCACCAGGCGGGATTTTATCAAAAATACTTCGCTTGCAGCTGCAAGCTTTATGATCGTTCCACGCTTTGTTTTGGGTGGTAAAGGTTTCATCGCGCCAAGTGATAAACTGGTAGTTGCCGGTGTAGGTGCAGGTGGTAAGGGCGAGAGCGATATTGCCAATTTCGCCAAAAGCGGTAAAGCTGATATTGCTTATTTATGTGATGTTGATGATCGTCGCGCGGCAAAAACGGTATCAAATTTCCCGAAAGCTAAAGTTTATAAAGACTGGCGCGAATTGCTGGATAAAGAGCACAAGCATATCGATGCGGTTTCAGTATCAACCCCCGATCATAACCACGCTATCATCGCCTTCTCGGCAATGCAGTTGGGTAAAGGGGTATATGTTCAGAAACCGATGACGCATGATATCTGGGAAGCCCGTTTGTTGACCGAGGCAGCTAAAAAATATAAGGTGGTAACACAGATGGGCAACCAGGGTGCTTCAAATGACGGTACACGTCAAATGGCAGAATGGTATGATGCTGATATTATCGGCGATGTGCACACCGTTTATTGCTGGACAAACCGCCCGGTATGGCCACAGGGTATAGCATGGCCTCAGCCTGATCCCAATGTTCCTAAAGAACTGGATTGGAATCTTTGGCTCGGAACAGCCCCCCATAAAGAGTATGTTGATAAATTAGTACCATTTAACTGGCGCGGCTGGTGGGATTACGGCACAGGCGCATTAGGCGATATGGGCTGCCACCTGGTGGAAGCACCTTTCAGGGTATTAGGCTTGCAATATGTGAAAAATGTACAGGCAAGTGTTGGTACGGTATATGTGGACGAATTTAAACAGGGCCATTTCCCTGAAAGCTGTCCGCCATCAAGCCATATCACTTTAACTTTCCCTAAAACCGACAAGACCAAAGGTGATGTGACATTGCATTGGATGGATGGCGGTATTGAACCCGAAAGACCTGATGAATTAGGTCCTAACGAGCGTTTCCCTGGAGAAGACGGTAACGGAACATTATTCATAGGTACTAAAGGAAAAATGTTTGCCAGCACCTATTCTGACGGAGCGACATTGTTGCCTTTCTCACGCAATAAAGAGGTTAATGTTCCTAAAAAATATGACCGTGTGCCTGATGGCGCTAACGGCCACTACAAACAGTGGGTTGAAGGTTGCATAGCAGGCTATGGCAAAATGGAAATGAGTTCATCATTTGAAAAAGCAGGCCCGTTGACCGAAGCTTTGCTGATGGCTAATTTAGCTGTTCGCGGACATGAACTTAGAGGCGGACGTATCAAATACGAGTGGGATAACCAGGCCATGAAGGTGAGCAACTTTGATGCTGTAAACCAATATGTAAAACGTAATTATAGAGAAGGATTTGTTTTAAAAGGATAAGTGAATGTGCAAATATGCAGATGTGCGGATGCGCATAAAGCATATGAATTATTTTAGTACCTTCATTTGTTCAAACCAATTATAATAATCAGTAATTCATTAATTCAATAAATCAATAATAAAGATGAATAGAAGAGATGCCATAGGAAGAGTCGCCCTGATAATGGGAGGTACCCTTATAGGTGCCGAGTTCCTCGTTTCGGGTTGTAAGCCAAATGCTGCTAAAGTAGAAGACCTGTTCAATACAGATCATGTTGCTTTCCTGAATGAGATTGGCGAAACCATTTTGCCTGCAACCAGCACACCGGGCGCTAAAGCCGCCAACGTAGGCGGTTTTATGGCGGTAATGGTGAGGGATTGCTACGAGCCGGCCGACCAGGAAATATTTTTGAAAGGTATATCACAGGTTGACGATGCGAGCAACAAAAAATTCAGCAAAAAATATATGGATCTGGACCCAAGTCAGCGCACCGCTTTGCTGACTGATCTTGACAAGGAGCAGAAAGACTATTCAAAAACTAAAAAGCCTAAAGATCCAAACCATTATTTCAGAATGATGAAAGAGCTTACTTTATTAGGCTACTTCACGTCAGAAGTTGGATGTACCAAAGCTTTACGTTACGTACCGGTACCGGGACGATATGATGGCTGTATACCTTACAAAAAAGGTGATAAGGCCTGGGCTTTATCATAGCCTTTTTTTAGTTGATTAGGTTAAGTAAGTTGATTAAGTTGAACAGGGCAACCATTCAACTTAATCAACTTACTTAACTTAATCAACCACTTAACTAAAACACACACCTACACAATATTTATGAGCAAAAGAAAATTGCGCATGGGCATGGTTGGCGGGGGTAAGGATGCCTTTATCGGCGCCATACACCGTATTGCCGCTAACATGGATGGATTAATTGAATTGGTTTGCGGTGCACTCAGCATACATGAAGATGTTGCCAGGGAAAGCGGAAAAATGCTTTTTTTACCCGAAGACAGAACCTACCTGAATTACGAAGAAATGATAGCCGCCGAGGCTAAAATGCCTGCGGATAAACGCATGGACTTCGTTACGATAGTTACACCAAATTTCGCGCATTTTGGTCCTGCAATGCTGGCGTTGGACAATGGCTTTAATGTGGTGATCGAAAAACCGGTAACCTTTACCTTGGATGAAGCAAAACAGCTGAAAAAGAAGGTAGATGAAACCGGCTTGATGCTGTTGCTGACACATACCTATTCCGGTTACCCCATGGTGAAGGAAGCGAAACAAATTGTGAAGAGCGGTAAGCTGGGCAAGATCAGGAAAATTTATGTGGAGTATCACCAGGGATGGCTGAGCAAACTTTCCGAACGGGAAGGCAATGCACAGGCTGCCTGGCGCACCGATCCGAAAAGATCGGGCAAGAGCGGTTGCATGGGCGACATAGGTACACACGCTGCTCATTTGGCTGAATATATCTCGGGCTTAAAGATCACACAGATGTGTGCATCACTGAATACTGTTGTTGACGGCCGTATGCTGGATGATGACGGCGGTATATTGCTGCGTTTTGAACAAAATGCTACCGGGGTTCTTACCGCATCGCAGGTAGCTGCCGGAGAGGAAAACGCCTTGAAGATACGCGTTTACGGCGAAAATGGTGGATTGGAATGGGCGCAGCAGGAACCAAATACCTTAACCATCAGGTGGCTGGATAAGCCTGCGGAAACGCTGAGAGCCGGTGCCAATTATGGTGACAGGGAATCGACTTATGCTACGCATAACTGCCGTACGCCGGGAGGTCATCCTGAAGGATACCTGGAAGCATTCGGTAACCTGTACCGTAATTTTGCCTTGTCGCTCAGCGCTAAGATAAATCACGAAGAACCGCAAAAGGAATGGCTCGATTTTCCGGGTATTGATGATGGTATAAGAGGTATGGCATTTATTGATAATGTAGTTGCCTCAAACCAGTCAGATAAAAAATGGACTGATCATACTGTATAAAAATGTGCAGATGTGCAGATATGGAAATGTGCAGATGCAATAATTGATAGCAGTACACTTAAAAAGGGAATTTGAAAATATATTTATTGGCCATTTTAATAATGACCAATGACTAATGACTAATAAACCATGACTACAATACAAGGTCCGGCAATATTCTTAGCACAATTTATAGGTGACCAGGAGCCATTTAATAACCTTACGTCCATTTGTAAATGGGCCAAAAATTTAGGTTATAAAGGCGTTCAGCTCCCAACTAATGATACCCGTTTTATCGATGTAAGAAAAGCCGCCGAAAGCAAAACTTACGCGGATGAAATAAGGGGCCAGGTAAATGCCTGCGGACTGGAGATTACAGAACTTTCAACCCACTTACAAGGCCAATTGGTTGCTGTGAACCCGGTTTATGATACGCTGTTTGATGCCTTTGCACCTGATCAGTATAAAAATAATCCTGCCGAAAGGCAAAAATGGGCTGTTGACCAGGTAAAAGCTGCAGCAAAAGCATCTCAGAATCTGGGGCTTAACGCCAGCGTTACTTTTAGCGGTGCTTTGCTTTGGCCGATGGTTTATCCATGGCCGCAGCGTCCTGCCGGCTTGGTAGAGGCTGGTTTCGATGAGCTGGCTAAACGTTGGGAACCGATACTGAATGTATATGAAGAATGCGGTATCGACCTTTGCTACGAGATACATCCCGGCGAAGACCTGCATGATGGTATCACTTACGAAATGTTCCTGGAGAAAGTAAAAAATCATCCCCGTGCCTGTTTGTTATTTGATCCCTCACATTTTGTTTTACAATGCCTTAACTACCTGGAATACATTGATAATTATCACGAAAGGATAAAAATGTTCCATGTGAAGGATGCTGAGTTTAATCCTACGGGTAAACAGGGTGTTTATGGCGGCTACCAGAACTGGGTAGATCGCGCAGGCCGTTTCCGCTCGTTAGGAGATGGGCAGGTGGATTTCAAAAGTATCTTTAGCAAGCTAACTCAATATGATTATACCGGATGGGCGGTATTAGAGTGGGAGTGTGCATTAAAAAATTCTGAAGACGGTGCAAGAGAAGGCGCCGAATTTATCAAAGATCATATTATCAAAGTAACCGATAAGGCATTTGATGATTTTGCAGCTTCCGGTTCGGATGATGCATTTAATCGCAGATTATTAGGAATAGATTGAGAAGGCTATTCTTATAAACGTATTTTAAACCAATTAAACCCTAAATAACACCTCATGCAAACAATTAACCGTACACAACTCTTTCGGGCAAGTTGCTTGTCTTTGTTAGTCACATCATTATCATTTGGTATACGTGCCGGTATCCTCAATAAATTAGGAACCGATTTTCAACTGGATAAAGCACAGTTAGGTTCAATAACCGCAACTGCATTTTGGGGCTTCCCTTTAGCCGTTGTTTTGGGAGGAATCATTGTGGATATCATCGGCATGAAACGTTTGCTGTTAATGGCATTTCTGTTTCACCTTTGCGGCATCTTAATGACCATTTTTGCACAGGGCTACTGGACGCTTTTCTTTTCCACTTTGCTCATCGGTATAGCCAACGGCACTGTTGAAGCAGCATGTAATCCTCTGGTAACTTGTTTGTACACTGATAACAAAACAACCAAACTGAACCATTTTCATCTATGGTTCCCTGGCGGTATTGTTATAGGTACGCTCATTGTGCTTTTATTGAACAAAATCGGTTTAGGCTGGCAGATACAGGTAGGGTTAATGCTTATCCCTACAGTTATTTATGGCTACCTGTTTTCTAAGCTGGATTTCCCGGTTACAGAGCGTGTTGCTTCTGGTGTATCCACAGCGGGAATGTACAAAGCGCTGTTAAATCCCTTATTTATCTTCATGTTCATTTGCATGTTCGGCACTGCTATAACCGAGTTATTTACCGGGCAGTGGATAGATGTATTGTTAAAGAATGTAACCGATAACGCCATTTTGATACTGACACTCGATACCGGTGTAATGGTAATAGGCCGCGGATTTGCCAAGCCAGTATTAAAACTTTTTCCGCCGCAGGTGTTATTACTAATATCAACTATACTGGCTTCATTAGGCATATATATGCTGAGTACGGTAACAGGCCCGGCAATATATGCAGCGGCTATTATATTTGGAATGGGTGTTTGTTATTTCTGGCCGACTATGCTGGGTTTTGTTAATCAGAACCTGCCAAAAACAGGCGCTCTGGGATTAAACCTGATGGGTGGCGCAGGTATGTTTGCCGTATCTATTTACACGATATTTATGGGTTCGTACTATGATAATATCGTTAAGGAAGCTAATGGCGACAGCAGCTTTGCAGGCCAGCAGGTTTTACATACAACGCTGATCATACCTCTGGTATTAATCGTAGCGTTTTTAGGCCTGGTTTTTTATATGCGGGGAAAAAACAAAACACAGCCATTGCAACATGGTGATGGAATACAGGAATTATCAGTATAGATCAAGGTTTAATTTTGATTTTATCGGATTGCTTGTAAATTGCGGACAAAAATTATAATAACTCAACTATACAACATTTTATCATGAAAAAATTATTTGTCGTTTGTGGCATAAGCCTTATCCTAGCCGCTTGTGGTGGTAACAAATCAGGTAACGGTTCAACTGCCGATAGCACAGCAGCAGCCAATAAAACTGCAACTGCAACCAGTTCTGACGCAGCGCAGGACACCGCAGCAAGTCACGATGGTACCGAAAAGGCAGGTGGTACCCCGTCAGCTGCAGGAGCCCAACTCATAGCAAAATCAGATTGCCAGACCTGTCATAAAGAACAGGAAAAACTGGTAGGCCCTGCTTTTGTTGATGTGGCTAAAAAATATACAGCATCAGATGCCGTAGTAGATACACTGGCTAACAAGATCATCAAAGGTGGCAGCGGTAACTGGGGTACAGTACCTATGGCGCCTCATGCTGCAATCTCTATGGACGATGCCCGCAGCATGGTGAAGTATATACTATCACTGAAAAAATAACTTCTTAATATCCATCTAAAAAACAAACCATGACCACAGGTATCCGGATCAAGCTTTCCACAATGATGTTTCTTGAGTTTTTTATCTGGGGGGCATGGTTTGTTACAATGGGTACCTATTTAGCCCGGAACCTGCATGCAACAGGCACGCAAAATGCCGCTGCTTATGCAACACAGTCATTAGGGGCAATCATAGCGCCTTTTATCATCGGGCTTATTGCAGACCGTTATTTCTCGGCTCAAAAAATATTAGGTGTTTTACATTTGCTCGGTGCGGCTTTAATGTACTACCAGTTTAAAGCGCCTGATTTCGGCAGCTTTTACCCCGGCATATTTGCTTACATGATCATCTATATGCCTACCCTGGCATTAGTAAACTCTGTATCATTTAAGCAGATGAAAGACCCAAGCAAGGAGTTTCCCTGGATACGGGTGTTCGGAACGGCTGGATGGATCGTAGCAGGGGTTATCATCGGCTGGCTGGGATGGGAGCAAAGCAATTCATTGCAATTAACCTTTGAAATGGCAGCCGTTGCTTCATTGATATTAGGCATATTAAGTTTTACCCTGCCTGATACCCCTCCCGCAAAAAAAGGACAAAAAACGACTGTTGGAGATATTATAGGGCTCGATTCTATAGGCATGTTAAAGAACAGGTCATACCTGATCTTTTTTATAGCCTCCGTAGCTATTTGTATCCCGTTGGCATTTTATTACAACTTTACTAATCCATTCCTGAATGAGGTGGGCATGAAACGGGCAGCAGGCGTGCAATCGCTGGGGCAGGTTTCTGAATTTGCCTTTATGGTGGCCATGCCATTCTTCTTCGTACGCTTAGGGGTAAAGAAAATGCTGGCTATGGGTATGCTGGCCTGGGCCTTGCGATATGTATTTTTCGCCTATGGCGATGCAGGCAGCAATTACTGGATGCTGATAGCAGGTATTATAATTCACGGCGTTTGTTACGATTTCTTCTTTGTGACAGGCCAGATATATACCGACAGGTTAGCAGGCGAGCGCTTTAAAAGCGCAGCGCAGGGCTTTATCACTTTGGCAACTTATGGAATAGGTATGCTGATGGGATATTACATATCCGGACCTATTGTCGATCATTGGCAAACCTCTTCAACAACTCACAACTGGCAAACCATCTGGTTAATACCCGCAAGTATTGCCGCAGTGGTATTAGTAATATTTATGATCTTCTTTTCTGATAAAAACCATACCGAAACACAGCCGGGCTTAGATATTGAAGAACCTTCAGCCAATTTAGAAATATAAAATTAATTTGAAAATGCATCAAGTTGTACATGGTACCCCTTCGGAAAAGATTTGAAAATGATTGGGTTTTAATAATTCCTTGTTTTCAAATCAGCACACTTTCAAATTTCAAATAGATTAATCATGGGTAA
This sequence comes from Bacteroidota bacterium, assembly GCA_048498695.1. Taxonomy (GTDB): domain Bacteria; phylum Bacteroidota; class Bacteroidia; order Sphingobacteriales; family Sphingobacteriaceae; genus Mucilaginibacter. The sequence goes on along the minus strand of JBEHXM010000076.1, from coordinate 16,660 downwards.
TCAACAAAACCGCCGGTCGGCTATTAAAAATATGCTTGCAGGTACAGCGGCAGTAACCGTATCAGGTATGTTATCATCATTCACAACACCGGCAGACAATGAATTAGGTTTCGCCCCGCTCAAAGGAAATATTAACCATTCGGTAAGTCCGTGGTGTTATAATGAATTGACGCTTGATCAGCTTTGCGTAGTATCCAAAGAGATCGGTATCAAAGGCGTCGACCTTTGTGGCCCTAAAGACTGGCCAACCCTGCAAAAGCACGGCATGTATTCGCCCATGTGTAACGGTGCCGAAATTAATTTGACCGATGCTTTTGGTGATACACAGTTTCATGCCACGCTTCAAAAAAATTATACCGAAATGATCCCGCTGGTAGCCAAAAACGGTTATACCAACCTGATCTGCTTTAGCGGCAGTCGCAGGGGAAAAGACGACGAAACCGGCTGGAAAAACTGTATAGAAGGGCTTAAACCATTACTTTCTTTAGCCGAAAAACATAAGGTAGTGCTCTGCATGGAATTGCTGAACAGCAAGATCGACCATAAGGATTACCAGTGCAATCGTGTGGAATGGGGTGTTGAGCTGGCTAAACGCCTGGGTTCAGAAAATTTCAAGCTGTTGTTTGATATCTATCACATGCAGATCATGGAAGGCGATATCATCCGGAACATAACCGACTATCATCAATATATTGCTCATTACCACACTGGCGGCATACCCGGCAGGCATGAAATTGACGATACACAGGAGCTATTCTATCCTGCGGTGATGAAAGCAATAGTAGCAACCGGCTTTAAAGGCTACGTAGGGCAGGAGTTTGTACCCAAACGCCCGGACAAGATAGCGTCACTAAAACAGTCTATCCAGATATGTGATGTTTAAACCAAATCATTACCGATCTATCTATAACAAAAACCAATACTATTAACCATGACAACAAGAAGAACATTTTTAGCCCAGGCAGGATTAGCGGCGGCAGGTGCACTGTTAGTTCCCGACCTGCTTAAAGCAGCTGCTATTACCCATAAACCGGGTTTGCAGCTATATTCATTACGTGATCAATTACCAAAAGACGTAAAAGGCGTAATAGGTAAAGTGGCAAAAGCCGGCTATAAAGAAGTGGAAACCTTTGGGTATGATGAAAAAACCGGTTACTGGGGCCTGCACTCAAAGGATTTTAGTAAGCTGTTAAAAGATAATGGCTTAGTAACCGCAAGCGGTCATTACGGTATCGACTCGTTCTTTGGAAAAGGAGATACAGAAGATTTGAAAAGATATATTGAAGTAGCTAATATAATAGGACAGAGCTACATCATTATCCCGTCATTAAACGGAGAATTTATCAAGACCGTTGACGAATGCAAAAAAGTGGCAGAGAAAATGAATAAAGCTGCCGATATATGCAAAGCATCCGGTTTAAAGCTGGGCTACCATAATCACAATTTTGAATGGAAACCTTTGGGCGGCGGCGCAACTTTTTATGATACCATATTAAAAGAAACCGACCCTAAGCTGGTGCACATGGAAATGGATATTTTCTGGGTAGTGCGCGCCGGACAGGACCCGGTGAAGATATTTGCCAAGCATCCGGGCCGTTTTGCTTTTGTTCACATTAAGGACAGGGATAAAAAGAACCCTGATATCAATACAGAAATAGGCAAAGGAAGCATCGACTTTAAAACCATTATTCCTAAGGCAAAAGATGCCGGTGTAACACACTTTATTATGGAGCAGGAAAATTATACCAACATTGACCCATATGTGAGTATCACCGAAAGTTGCAACTATATGAAAAATACCTTACACGTTTAATAAACCAATTTTAACTATTTATAAATCATGAAATCAAAGATCATATTAGCAGCATTAATGGCAGGAGGATTTTTTATGGCCAATGCACAGGAAAAAGCAAAACCCGAGGACACCGAAATATGGGAGCCAATTCCGAAAGTAGTTACACCGGGTAAAACATTAGGAGAAGCGCCATCAGACGCCATTATTTTGTTTGACGGTAAAAACCTGGACGAGTGGGTGCAAAATGGCGATGGTTCACCGGCTAAATGGGATGTTAAGGATAATGTACTAACGGTGAATAAGAAATACGGCAATATTGAAACCAAGCGCAAATTCACCAATTACCAGTTACACATCGAATGGCGCGTACCGGCTTCAATAACCGGCAGCGGGCAAGCCCGTGGCAATAGCGGTGTGTTTTTAGCTTCCATCGGTAAAGGAGATGATGGTTATGAATTGCAGGTACTGGATTCATATAATAACAAAACCTATGTAAATGGTATGGCCGGCAGTTTGTATAAACAAGCTATCCCGTTGGCAAACCCAGGCAGAAAACCAGGTGAATGGCAAACTTATGATGTGGTTTGGACAGCACCAACGTTTAACGATGACGGTTCTGTAAAAACAACAGCCCATGCCACCGTATTCTTTAATGGCGTGCTGGTTGAAAATAATTTTGAATTGAAAGGCCCAACCCTTTATATCGGAAAACCGGCGTATAAAGCACATGGCCCGTCACCAATAAAATTACAGGCACACGGCGACAAAAGCGAGCCATTGAGCTACCGCAACATCTGGGTAAGGGAGTTATAATTTGATCCGAAAAATTGGATAGAAAGGCTGCTCAAAAAAAGCAGCCTTTTTTATTTACTCAGAGTGATGTTTTTTTGTACCTAATTATTTACCCTGCCCGTATAAACTTATATTTGTTTAACTAACCCTAACTATACTGTTGTTTAACACAAACTTATCTTTATGAAAAAGCTGTTTTTGGCATTTTTTCTCTTATTATCAGGTGTTTATGCTTACGCCCAGGCAACAAAAGCACCAGCCTATCCATTGATCACTCATAATACCTACTTTAGCATCTGGTCATTTAGCGACACGTTAAATGCACAAACGACAAAACACTGGACGGGCAAGAATCAATCCATGCTGGGTTTTATAAAAGTTGACAACGAGACTTACCGTTTTTTGGGAAAGGAAGAAAGGGTTTATAAAACCGTATTGCCGGCAGCGGATGAAACACCATATGATTGCCGGTATACCGAAAAACAGCCTGCTAACGGATGGGCATTGCAAAAATTTAATGATGATAGCTGGGATACGGGTCAGGCCCCTTTTTCGGATGATAAGGTAAAGGCTAAGACAGTTTGGGTAAGCAAAAATATTTGGGTGCGCCGCACTTTCAGCATCGATAATACGAACATCGATAAGCTTTTTTTGAAGCTTGATCATGACGATAATGTAGAGGTTTACCTGAACGGTGAAAAGGTGTATACTAAGGTGGGGTGGACCAGCGATTTTGACCTGATACCCTTAAGTGATGCAGTAAAAAACAAGTTAAAAAAAGACGGCAATGTGCTGGCCATTCATTGTGCAAATACTGCCGGTGGTGCATGGCTGGATGTGGGCCTTGTTGACCAGGTAAGACAGAAACCCGATAATACGATCCGCGCGGCGGTGCAAACCAGTGTCGAGATGAATGCTACACAAACCAACTATAAGTTCAGATGCGGTAAAGCCGATCTACTGGTAACGTTTACATCGCCATTACTGCTTACCGATTTTGACGTGTTTACAAGGCCGGTGTCTTATATCACTTATAAAGTACGCGCAAATGATAATAAGCGCCATAATGTAAAGATATACTTTGGAGCCGCTACAGACCTTGCGGTAAATAAACCAACGCAAGAGGTAGCAGCAGAGCTATATGGTACAAAAACACTATCAATTTTAAGGGCCGGCACAACTGAGCAACCTATTTTAAAGAAAAAAGGTGATGACCTGCGTATTGATTGGGGTTACATGCATGTGGCAGTGCCAAAGTCGGCCAATGCGGCGCAATATATTACCCGCGGTAAAGACGTTGGAAATCCATTTTTAGCCAGCGCACGTAGTACCGCACCTATTGCTCTTACAGATACCATCAAAGGGAAGGAGTTATTCTTAAATACTGTATTGTCTTTTCCTAATGTTAGCAAATCATTTAGCCAGCAATACATTGAGATCGGTTATGATGACCTGTTCCCTGTGGAGTTTTTTGGTATCAAGCTAAAACCATGGTGGAAGGCAGATGGCACAAAGACCATTGAAAAAGAGTTAAATATGGCCTCATCAGATTATAATTCGGTCATGAAAAAATGTGAGCAGTTTAACCGGACTATGTATCAGGATGCGCTAAAAGCAGGCGGTGACAAATATGCTAAACTATGTGTTTTGGCTTATCGTCAGAGTATAGCTGCGCATGCATTGGTTAAAAGTCCGCATGGCGAGATATTGTTTTTATCGAAGGAAAATTTCAGCAATGGATCTATCAATACGGTTGACGTAACTTATCCATCGGCACCTTTATACCTGGCTTACGCACCAAGATTTTTAGAAGGTATGCTGAACGGGATATTTATTTACAGCGAAAGCGGCAAATGGAAAAAAGATTTCCCTGCACATGACCTGGGGACTTATCCTGTAGCTAATGGTCAAACTTATGGCGAAGATATGCCGGTTGAAGAATCAGGTAATATGATCATCCTCACAGCGGCTTTAATGAAAGCAGACAAAGACCGTGCTTTTGCACGTACACATTGGGCGACTCTTACTACATGGGCTAATTACTTGGTTAAAGCAGGCCTTGATCCGGGTAACCAGCTATGTACGGATGATTTTGCAGGACACCTTGCTCATAATGCTAACCTTTCTGTTAAGGCGATCGTTGCTATAGCTTGTTATGCAAACATCGCACAACTGTTAGATGAAAAAGCTACCGCAACAAAGTACAGGAACATAGCAGTTGATATGGCAAAAAAATGGGTAAAGATGGCTGATGCCGGCAACCATTATTCATTGGTATTTGGCAGCAAAAATACCTGGAGCCAAAAATATAACCTGGTTTGGGATAAAGTGCTGGATTTAAAACTATTCCCGCAGAGCGTATATGATAAGGAGACTAAGTTTTATTTAGGCAAACAAAATAAGTTTGGCCTGCCCCTGGATAGCAGGAAAACCTACACCAAATCCGACTGGATCATATGGACAGCTTCTTTGACCAACAATGCATCAAGCTTTAGGGCTTTGACAGATCCTGTTTATAAATATGCAACTGAAACGCCTACAAGAGTTCCGCTAAGCGACTGGCACGAAACCACCAATGGAAAAATGGTTGGATTCCAGGCCCGGAGTGTGGTAGGCGGTTATTTTATGAAAGTGCTCGAAACCAAATGGCAGGGAAAAGCTAAAAAATAAATAGATGATCAAAACGCTAAAAGCTTTATTGATTTGCCTGGTAATAGGCGCTACTGTAAATGCAGCCCCTCCCGCAAGGCAGTATTATGAATTGAAGGTCTATCATTATAAAACCCAGGCGCAGGAAGATCGCCTGGATAAGTTTTTTCAGAATGCTTATCTGCCTGTACTGCACAAAAAAGGTTTCGGAAACGTTGGTGTGTTCAAATCGATGGCGACTGATACAGATAAACGCATCTATGTATTGGTGACCTTTAAAAACCTTGATCAGTTGGATAAGATAGATAATGAACTTTTAAAGGATAGCCAGTTTGTTGCGGATGGTAAGGATTATCTCGATGCTGCATATAACGATATGCCCTACACCAGGATGGAAACCATCATTTTAAAAGCTTTTCCAAAATGGCCGGCGACAACCGTTCCGCAGCTGAGTGCTAAAAAGGCCGACCGCGTTTATGAATTGCGCAGCTATGAAAGCCCGACTGAAAGGTTCAATATCAATAAAGTGAGAATGTTTAATGACGGGGGCGAAACTGTGTTATTTAACCGCTTGAAGTTCAACGCTGTTTTTTATGCCGAAGTATTATCAGGAAGCCATATGCCTAACCTGATGTATATGACTACTTTTAACAGTAAAGAGGACAGGGAAAAACATTGGGAAACTTTCTCAAACGATCCTGAATGGAAAATACTCGTTGCTAAACCTGAGTACCAGCACAATGTATCAAAAGCTGATATAATCTTTCTTCATCCGGCCGAATATTCCGATTTTTAAGGAATATTGTGCGACTTGAGGGATGAAACTTGAAAAACGGGATTATGATGCTATTGTAGTAGGCTCGGGGCCTAATGGTCTTGCAGCGGCTATTTTATTACAGCAAAACGGCCTTTCGGTATTACTGATTGAAGGGAAGGATACCATAGGTGGCGGGATGCGGTCTGCTGAACTGACCCTGCCCGGTTACCTGCACGATATTTGTTCGGCTATCCATCCCCTGGCTGTTGCTTCACCGTTTTTTGAGACACTGCCGCTTGCCGCACACGGCCTTGAATATATATATCCCGGCATAGCCGCAGCACATCCTTTTGATACCGGTTCCGCAGCAGTGCTGAAGAATACAGTAAACGAAACCGCGGCCTTGCTTGGTAACGACCAGAGAGCCTATAAAAACTTAATGCAGCCTGTAGTTGATAGCTGGCCTTCCATCGCAAGCGATGTGCTGGGCCCGCTTCATTTTCCAAAACACCCGTGGGCTATGATCAAGTTCGGATTGACTGCCTTACGGTCGGCAACTTCAATAACAGGCGGTTTTAAAACTGAGCATGCAAAGGGGCTATTCGCAGGTATGGCAGCGCATTCAATGCAACCGCTAACCAATTTAAGCACAGCTGCTATTGCGGTGGTTTTATTATCGGCCGGACACTTAAAAGGGTGGCCTTTGCCAAAAGGAGGTTCTCAGCAAATAGCAAATGCATTGGCATCCTATTTTATTTCGCTGGGCGGAAAGATAGAAACCAATACCTATGTCAAATCATTAGAGCAACTCCCGTCTTCACATGCGGTGTTATTTGATACTTCGCCACGGCAGCTTTTACAAATAGCCGGGCATAAATTCTCCAATATCTATAAAGGGCAATTAGAACGCTATCGCTATGGGATGGGCGTGTTTAAAGTTGATTGGGCATTAGCCGGACCAATACCTTTTACTGCCCAAGAATGCAGGCATGCAGGCACGGTGCATATAGGCAATACCTTATCAGAAATTGTGGCATCGGAGCAATTAACCTGGAATGGTGGGCATCCTGAGCAGCCGTTTGTATTATTAACGCAGCAAAGTCTTTTCGATTCGTCAAGGGCACCGGAGGGAAAGCATACTGCCTGGGCCTATTGCCATGTGCCAAACGGGTCTACGGTGGATATAACCATTATTATTGAAAAACAAATAGAGCGTTTTGCGCCAGGTTTCCGTGACCTGATATTGGCCAAGCATGTAATGAACGCGGCACAGATGGAAGAATATAATCCAAACTATATCGGAGGCGATATTAATGGCGGTGTGATAGACCTGGGGCAGTTATTCACCAGACCTGCTTTGCGCTGGTCTCCTTATAAAACATCTGCAAAAGGTATTTATATCTGTTCGGCATCAACGCCGCCCGGGGGTGGAGTGCATGGCATGTGTGGTTATCATGCAGCAAAACGAGCGCTCAAGGATATCTTTTCTATCCAAGTAACCCCGTTTTGACCTATTTCACCTCCATCACCTTAGTCCGCTGCGAAATGCCATTTTCATTAAAGGATTCGATCTGGAAATAGTAAGGCAGGCTTTTTTCCATCCCGTTAAAAAAGTATTCATTTTTGCCGTAAACCATAATGTTGTTATACAGTTTATCAGGAGCAATGCCCATGTAAATGGTATAGCCAATGGCATTGTCCACCGGCTGCCACCGCAGCCATGAATTTCTCCGCTCGGTATCACCGCGCAAAACCATAAAGTCTTTTACCGAATCCGGCTTCATACCAGCTCCTTTACCAAATACCCTGAAGCCGGAAATGGCAAACTTGCCGGTAGGCATGTGAATGTTTTCTATTTTCAGGTAGCGTGTTTGAACTGGGTTTTTCAGCTCAATATAATCATGCGGTACATCCGTTTTATTTTTGCTTTTATCTACCAGGATCTTCCATGTTTTGCCATCGGTTGATGAGTAGATGATATATTGAGTATACACGCCCAATGATTTGCCCAAAAACTCAGCATCCTGGTCGGCGTAGTTTACCTGTATAGCATTTACCGTGCTGATCTCGCCCAGGTCGGTTTTCAGCCATTCGCCTTTATTGGCGGTTTTAGCGCTCCAGTAGGTTTTAATATCCTCATCGACAGCATTATTAGGTTCGTAGCCTCCAAGGGTCGACGAAACCTCAACCGGTTTATTATAGTTCAGGATCATCCAGCCGGTGAAATTGCTTTTCAGGTGATCTTCCTTCCCGTTTGGTAAATATTGCGGATAGTCGCCGTAAGCGGTATTGGAGTACAGTACGCCGTCCTTATCAAACCCCGCAGGCCAGAAACCGATACGGCGTTCAAAGTTGTTCTTTACATTGACCACCATGGTAGATATATGCCAGTAGTTGCCAAATTTATCAGCCCAGGTAGCACCATGACCCGCACCTTTTGCGAAGCCGCCCGGTTTATAGGAAAACGGATTATGCTTTTGATAAGTAAACGGTCCCAATGGTTTATCGCCCACAAAAACGCCATCAGCATAACCCCGGCCTTCGGTACCTGATCCGCCGAATTGCAGGTAATACTTGCCATCATGCTTGTTCATCCACGATCCTTCCATAAATCCCCCTAAAAACACATTATCGTTGTTCTCGCCGAAACGCTCCCAGCCGTGCTCATTATAATCCAGGTGCAGCGTTTCTACTTTAGGCCCGATAGGCTCAAATGTTTTCCGGTCTATCTCCTGTCCGTAAAGCGGCAGCGTATTGCTTGAGCCGTGATAGATATAAACACGACCGTCATCATCAGCAAACATGCCCGGGTCCCAGGCGCCCACTTTAAAATAATCTTTAGCAGGCTTCCAATCGTCTTTGGTGGGGTTCGTGCTCATCCAAAGCGTAAAGTCCTTATTGTAGGTTGAGCCTATTACCAGTAAAGTATCGCCTAAAACAAGCGTAGCAGGTGCACAAAGTTCATCACCGGGGTTCTCATTATAAGGCCTTAAAAACCTTCGCGATACAAAATGCCAGTTGAGCATGTCATCGCTATACCAATAACCGAACTGGTTGGTCGAAAAGAGATAGTATTTACCCTTAAACAGGGTTACCGTCGGGTCAGCCGTAGCGCGATTATGCCCCCATTTTGAAAAATCCTTAAAGGGGGTATAGCCATAATCCAGGTTAAGCGGGTTACAATACGTTAAGCGTTTTTGCTGAGCGTTGATTTGTGTGACTGAAAAACACAGTATTAGGATTAACAGAAAGCGATTGAATGGCTTCATAATAATAAAGGTAAGCGGGTGTGCTAATATAGGTGCTTTCTGCTAAAGCCAAAAAGCAAGGTGCAAGAAACCCGTTACCATTCTGTCCATTATCATAAAATATGTTCGATATCGATCACTTTTTTAAAATGTAAATATTGTAACTATCTGAAATGCAATATCTTGACTTTGGTATGCCGCTTGCAAAGTATTTATCCAAAAATACCTGATATGGATACCGAGATCACAGCGGAAGTAATACAACAAAAACGTAAGAAAGGAATTGTAATAGGTTTAATTGCGGTAGCAGTATTGGTCGTTTGCATTGCATTGATCAGGACCTGGCTGAAGTCGTCCGTATCGGCCTCAGAGATAACAACCGCCAAAGTGGAGATCGGTAACGTCGAAAATACATTGAACGCTACCGGCGAAGTTTTCCCGGAATTTGAAGAGGTGATCACCAGCCCGATAAATGCTTCTATCAAAAATGTAGTGACCGATGCCGGTGGCAAAGTAAAAACCGGTCAATCTATACTAGCGCTGGATAAATCGGCTGCCGAGAATGATTATGCCAAGCTGAAATTTCAACTGGAAACCAAAAAGAACGAGATCAGCAAATTGAAGCTCGACCTGGATAAAAGCTATTACGATATACAATCCAATAATGATATCAAACAGCTGCGTATAGGAAACCTGACCGACGCGGTTGAAAATGCCAAGCGTTTATTTAAAGCAGGCGGCGGTACCCGCGAAGATATTGAGCAGGCCGAATTGAACCTAAAAGTGGCCCAACTGGAGAAAAAGCAAATTGAGAACGAGATCAAAAGCAAGCAAAAAACTATGCAGCTGGAAGAAAAGGAGGCAGAGCTTGCCGCAGACATCCAGGAGCGCGACCTTAATGAACTGCAGCGGAAACTTAATTTGGCCAATGTGGTAGCTACCCGCAGCGGAGTGGTTACTTATGTCAACAAAAACATAGGCGCCAACATCAAAGAAGGGGAGACGCTGGCACGCATTGCCGATTTGAGCAGCTTTAAAGTGACCGGCAGTTTATCTGATAACTATATGGACCAGCTGCATAATGGTATGCCGGTGATCGTGCGCATCAATGATACCCAATTGAGAGGTATCGTATCAAACATTTACCCGGCAGTGCAGAATGGCATCATCACTTTTGATATACAATTGGATGAGCGCAATAATAAGCAGCTTCGTCCCAATATGAAAGTGGATGTGTATGTGGTGACCGCAGTGCACAGCAAGGTAATGCGTGTAGCCAACGGTCCGGCATTCAAAGGGGCAAGTCCGCAGGATGTTTTTGTAGTCAGTAATGGTAAGGCCGAAAAACATTCGGTACACACCGGCCTCAGCAACTTTGATTTTATTGAATTGAAAGACGTGGTTAAGCCTGGTGACGTAGTGATCACCTCAGACATGAGCGAGTTTAAAAATTCCAGGGAGTTAACGATTAAAGGGGAGTAGAGATTAGTTAATTAGAGATCAGAGATTGGTTGATCAGGTGAAAAATGAACGGTTCAGACAATATTAAAATGAAATACATATACTTCATATTACTAATACTCTTAAGCAACACAGCCTTTTGCATGAACAGCAACGATACTATTCGTTTATCGCTGCGCGATGTGGTGGAACTGGCAAAGGGCAATTCTATCGCTTCAAAACAGGCTATCACCACACGCGAAACCAAGTACTGGCTGTGGCGCACTTATAAGTCAAATTATCAGCCACAGCTATCATTGAGCGGTACTTTGCCGGGCTACAGCAAAACCAACCTGCAGGTAATTCAACCCGATGGAACCATACTGTTTCAGCCGGTACATAATGATAATTCGGCATTAACGCTAAATTTTAGCCAAAGTATTACCGCCACTGGTGCGACCATTTATGGCGAGAGCCAGTTGCAGCGTTTTGATGATTTCGACAGGCACAATGTGTTGTACAATGGTGTGCCTTACGCCATAGGTTTAAGTCAGCCTATCGGGCAATATAACAGCTTAAAATGGGACAAAAAAATACAGCCATTATTATATAACGAAAGCAGGCAGGCCTACGTGGAAGCGCAGGAACAGATATCGATCACCGTTACCGGGTATTTCTTCGACCTGTTACTGGCACAGGTAAACCTGCAGATAGCACAAACCAACTACACCAACACCGAAAACATACTGAAAATAGCCAATACTAAATTTGAACTGGGTAAAATAACCAGGAACGAGATATTACAGCTTCAGCTAGAATTGCTGAACTCTAAAAAAGCGGTCGGCATAGCTAAACGCGATATGGAAATCTCTACATTGACCCTGCGCAGTTATATCAGCCAGGATGGGGATGACCGTATCGCGTTGGTTGTGCCCGAAACCATCAGCGATATGAATGTATCGTCGGACAAGGTACTGGCAGAAGCTTATGCCAACCGTTCGGACGCGATCGCCTTTGTACGCCGCATTGCCGAGGCTAAACGTGATGTGGCCATAGCACATGGGCAAACCGGACTTACTGCTTCTTTAACGGCCAACCTGGGATACTCCAACAGCGCACCGAATATTCCGGCAGTATACCGTTCGCCGGTATCACAGCAATTATTGCAGCTTACATTTGCCATACCGGTATTGGACTGGGGCAGGTCTAAATCAAAGATAAAAACGGCAGAAGCCAATGAACAGTTTACCGAATATGCCGTGGAGCAGGATAAACAAACCTTTAAACAACAGATAGTAACACAGGTGACCCTGTTTAACCAGATGAAGGAGCAGGTAGGCCTCACCGCGCAGGCCGACAGTATTGCCGGCGAGAAATATAAAATAGCCAAAGAGCGCTACGTTTTAGGCAACCTGAGCATCACAGATCTTAGCATTGCCTTCCAGGAAAATGACCAGGCCAAACGTGATTATGTGGCAGCTTTACGTGATTTTTGGGGAGCTTATTACCAGTTGCGTTACCTGTCACTGTATGATTTTGAAAAAAATGAAAAAATAAATTATAAATAAAAACCAATAACCATCAGCAACATATGATACGTTTACAAAACATTGAAAAAGTTTACCGTACCGATACGGTTGAAACACTGGCGCTTAATAAAGTAAGCCTCGAAATAGCCAAAGGCGAATTCCTGTCCATCATGGGGCCCTCAGGTTGCGGCAAAAGCACGCTCCTCAATATCATGGGCTTATTAGACGAACCCTCAAAAGGGGAAGTAAAGATAGATGAGCAAAAAACCCTTAATCTTTCGGACAAACAACTGGCTCAGTTCCGCAATAAAAAGATCGGCTTTATATTTCAGAGCTATCACTTGATTAATGATCTGCAGGTGCTGGATAATGTAGAGCTTCCCCTGCTTTATCGCGCTACGACTGCAAAAGAAAGAAAACAGCTGGCAACCGAAGCGCTGGCCAAAGTAGGGTTATCAAACCGGGTAAAGCATTTTCCATCACAGCTATCCGGCGGTCAGAAACAGCGTGTGGCCATTGCCCGAGCCATTGTGGGCAGGCCCGAGATCATACTGGCGGATGAACCTACGGGTAACCTTGACAGCGCCATGGGTAACGAAATTATGGACATCCTGCTGCAACTCAATAAAAATGACGGTACCACCATTGTAATGGTAACGCACGATGAGAACATGGCGCATAAAACACATCGCTTAGTGCGCTTATTTGACGGCTCACAGGTTCAATGATCATTCTTAAGATTAAATATCATGCTTAAAAATTACTTCAAAATAGCCATAGCGGTATTAAGGCGAAGAAAATTCTTCACCTTTATCAGCCTGTTCGGTATCAGCTTTACGCTAACCATATTGCTGGTGTTAACTGCCTTTATTGATAAAGTGGTGGGCGATAACTATCCTGATAAAAAACGTGACAGGTCACTGTACGTTTCGCGGATATCGCAAACAGGAAAAAACACAATGTCTTCCGGGCCTGCTTCTTTTTATTTCTTTACGCATTACGCAGGCAGTTTAAAAACTCCGGTCAAAATAGCTATCTCTTCCGGGTTTAACGGTACAAACACATACGTCAACAATAAAAAAATAGCGGTCAATTATAAATATACCAATGCTGAGTATTGGGATGTGCTCGACTATGATTTTGTAGAAGGCAAAGCTTTTAATAATCAGCAGGTTACTAATGCTGATAAAGTGGCTATCATATCGCAGGATACAAAAAATGAGTATTTCGGCGATGTTGCCTCTGTTGTGGGTAAATACATTGAGGCCGATAATGTCAAATACAGGGTAATAGGGGTGGTAAAAAATGTGCCCATTACCAGTTATATGCTGTATAGCGATATCTATTTGCCCTATACTGTGGCCAAGGATAACGGATGGAAAACCAACAAAAGTTACCAGGGGGGCTACTATGGTATTCTGCTGGCTAATTCATCAGGCGACCTGGATAAAATGCATAATGAATACGAGCAAATGATACAAAGGCTTAAGCCTGAACAGAAAGACTTTACAAAGGTAAGCAGCCATGCGGATACTTATGTCAAATCGTATGTCGATACCGGCGATGACCGGAACTCTGGTACATTCATAGTAATCACGGCCATCAGTATTTTTGCCTTTATATTGATGATACTGCCGACACTCAACCTGGTCAATATCAATATTACCCGTATTATGGAACGATCTTCGGAGATCGGTGTACGTAAGGCTTTCGGCGCTTCATCACGCACCCTGGTTTACCAGTTTATAGTCGAGAATATCATTCTTACCTTATTGGGAGGGCTGATAGGGGTAATATTTACCTTCATCGTATTAGGCATCATCAACAATGCACATTTAATTGCCAACCTGGAGTTGACGATCAATTTTATGGTGCTGTTTATTGGTCTGCTGGTTTGTTTGGTATTTGGATTAGTATCAGGAGTTTACCCGGCCTGGCGCATGTCAAAACTGAATGTGGTAACAGCTTTAAAAGCACAATAAATTAAGGTCGAATCATTAAATCAAAATATTATGTTCAAGCATTTATTTAAGCTGATCTGGAATAAAAAGAAACAAAACTTTTTATTGATGTCCGAGATGTTTGTCTCGTTCCTGGTCATATTCGCAGTATTTACACTGATGGTATATTACTATCACAATTATAAGAAACCTATCGGGCTGGATTATAAAAATCTTTGGGTGATCAGTTATGGTAACGGCGATAAAACGCACAATACCGATTCACTTAACCTGTACTATGAAAACTTAAGGCAAACCATTAAATCCATGCCGCAGGTTAAGGAACTGAGCTTTTGCAGCGACAATGTCCCTTTTTCGCAAAATCAATGGACAGGCGCGCTGCATTATAAAAATGCCCAGTCAGATGGAGATTTTTACAGCGTTGAAGATGACTATGTAAAAACCTTAAACATGCACATGACAGAAGGCCGGTGGTTTGAAAAAAGTGACGCAGTTGCCAAAACCACACCTATTGTTATTAACGATGCTATGAAAGAAAAGCTTTTTGGCAAAGAAGAGGCCGTGGGTAAACTCATCAGTGAGGGAGATGGCAAACCAAACAGGCGCGTTATCGGCATTGTTCAGGGACTTAAAGCAAAAGGCGACTATGCGCCTATACACCCTGCTATCTACAAAAGAACAGATACCGGATCATTCCACTACCTGGGTAAAATTATGGTCAAGGTAACACCCGATGCAGATGCGGCATTTGAAGGAAGGCTTTATAAAACAATGGCTGATTATATGCACGACTCAAACATAGAGATTGAACACATGCCTAATAAATTGAAAAGCGCCAACCTTTTTAATGTGATACCGATGATCGTAACGCTGATTGTGGCCTGCTTCCTGATTATTAATGTAGCGTTGGGGCTGTTTGGGGTACTTTGGTATAACATCAATAAGCGCAGGGGCGAGATAGGCCTCAGACGTGCAATAGGCGCATCGGGGCAATCTGTGTCATCTCAACTGGTGTCCGAATCATTGATACTGGCAACGCTGTCATTGATCGTGGGGACATTCTTTGCGGTTCAATTCCCGCTGTTGAATGTGTTTAACCTGCAAGCCAGCATTTATATTATCGCCATGATTTTATCGGTCATATTTATTTACCTGCTTGTGTTTATCTGCTCACTTTATCCGGGCAAGCAGGCTGCGGCTATTTACCCGGCAGTGGCTTTGCATGAGGAATAAGCTTTGCCTGCCGGGAAACCGCTTCTGAATTTACGCTGATAATTTTGGCTAAAGCCCTTATTTACTTGTCCAATTTAACCGTTGGCTGAAGCCAAACGGCAATGAATAAAAGAGACAAGTGTGAAAAATATTTTAAATCATTGCCGTCCCATTTATGGGGCGGATAATGTTAGCAAGAGTCATGGGGCTTTAGCCAAAATTTGATCTGGATGTTTAAAGAAGGTTCCCTGGTTCTCAATGCGGATTTAATGAGCAACACCCCGGATTTGTTTATACTTGTATAATTAAAGGTTATGATACTGATAATTGATGATGATATAGCTGTACGCACCTCGTTGCTGTTACTGTTAAAAAATGAGGGTTATGATGTTGAGGATGCACCTTTGCCCGGTGATGCCTTATCTATCATCAAAAAGAAAAGCCCTGAACTTATTATTCTTGATCTCAACTTCTCCATTGATACATCCGGCGAAGAAGGGCTGACCTTATTAGGCAGCATTAAAAAGATCAATGCGGCTATCCCGGTTATCCTGATCACCGGATGGGGCAGCATTCAACTGGCAGTGCGCGGGATGAAACTGGGAGCGAATGACTTTATTAATAAGCCCTGGAGCAACGAACATTTACTGCAATCGGTCAAAACACTGATCGATCTGCAGGATAAGAAAGCCGGGCACCATACGCGTAAACAGTTAGACAATGAATACAATTTTCAGCATATTATTGGCGAAGACCCTAAAATGCTGGATATACTGGAAACGATTGGTCGTGTGGCCGATACCGATGCCTCGGTATTGGTAATGGGCGAAAGCGGTACAGGTAAGGAACTGATAGCCGAAGCTATTCATCAAAACAGTCTGCGAAGAAATAAGCCATTTATAAAAGTGAACCTCGGTGGTATTTCAACCTCCTTATTTGAAAGTGAGATGTTTGGTCATGTGCGTGGCGCATTTACCGACGCGCGGTTCGACAGGGTGGGCCGCTTTGAAATGGCCAATAAGGGGACGATATTCTTAGATGAAATAGGCGACCTGGATGCCAGCAGCCAGGTAAAACTATTACGCGTATTGCAGGACCGTACTTACGAGGTATTGGGCAGCAGCAAAACAAAAGCAGTTGATGTGCGGATAGTATGCGCCACCAATAAAAACCTGAACGAGATGGTAAGCCGCACAGCATTCAGGGAAGATCTTTTGTATCGTATCAACCTGATCACAGTAACGCTGCCTGCTTTGCGTGAGAGGCCAAAGGATATC
>JBEHXM010000075.1:0-25422 GCA_048498695.1 Bacteroidota bacterium | reverse complement strand
GCGACGTCGGTCGTCCGGGCTTGGCGCCTTGCGTCTATTTATGTTTTAATTATTTTAAATAAATCAAATACGTATATTTATATCATGCGTAAAATGCTTAATAATAGACATTTATAATATAGCATTTTGCAAAAATGTGGCTTTTTTAATTTTAACCTGTGAAATGCGAATCAAAAGGCCGGCATTTATTTACATATTCGCAGCACAAATAGCAGAAGCTTTTCATAAAGGTTACAGAACAAAAATTGAAGCAGGAAATGCCAGGTAAACCAAACCAGAAAGCACAGGAATTTCCCGGCCAGGATGATTCACGGGAGCTGGCGGTCTTCTTCAATGCCATGGATGAGGTTTTGTTCTCTATTGATATGATCAACCATAGGGTGATACAGGTCTCGCCCGCCTGCGAAAAACTATATGGTTATAAGCAAACCGCTTTCCTGGCTGATGATCAATTTTGGTTCAAACTCATTCACCCGGACGACAGGCATATCCTGGAACCCGAGGATGCTATTTTAAGGCGCGGCGAAATAATTAATAACCAGTACCGCATCATTCGCAAGGATAAGGTCATCCGCTGGATAGAAAATAAAATTATCCCCAGCCTTGACGAAACAGGAAGACTTATAAGGGTTGACGGCATTACCCGCGACATTACCGAAAGTAAACTGGCCGAAGAAAAACTCAAAAAATCGGAAGCCAACCTGCGCACTATTTTTGAAAATACCGATACGGCCTATGTATTGTTTAGTACCGACCTGGATATCGTCTCCTACAATACCCTGGCGCAAAAATATTCTGAATCGCAAAACAATAAGTCCCTTAAAATAAACCGGTCCATCAAAGATTACTTTTCTGCCGAAAGGTGGCCATACATACAGGATATATTACAAAGGGTTGCAAAAGGCGACGCAGCCAATTATGAAATAAGCCACACCAGTGCTGATGGCAGGGTACAATGGTTTAACGTGCGCTGGCTGAATGTAAAAAACAACGATAGCCAAAACTGGGGTTTCATATTGGCCAATAAGGACATTACCGAAACCAAATTTGCCGCACTGGAACGCGAACGGATAACCGCCGACCTGATACAGCATAACCAGGACCTGGAGCAGTTTACCTACATCATTTCGCATAACCTGCGGGCACCGGTGGCAAATATTTTAGGCCTTTCGGATATGCTGAAGGAGCATGATCTGGATATTGCTGCGAAGATGGAGGTTTTGGAAAGGATTACGGTATCAACCAAAAATATTGATACGGTGATACAGGACCTGAACCACATTTTGCAGGCTCGCGCAATGGTGAACGAGCAAAAAGAAACGGTTTATTTTAACGATATTCTTGAGGCCATTAAAACCAGCATCCACAATATTGTGATAAGTGAACATGTTCAATTTAAGTGCAACTTTAATGAGGCCGGTTCGATGTTTACTATTCGCAGCTATATTTACAGCATTTTTTATAATCTCACCTCCAACAGCATTAAATACAGGCAACCCGGTGTAAACCCTAAGATCAATATCGAAAGCCGCCTGGTGAAAGATAAATTAGAACTGCGTTTTAAAGACAATGGCAAAGGCATTGACCTTGAAAAAAATGCCGACCAGCTATTTGGCCTTTACAAACGTTTTGATACCACCATGGAGGGCAAAGGCATGGGCCTGTTTATGGTAAAAACGCAGGTAGAAGCATTAGGCGGCACCATCCGGGTAGAAAGCAAACCGTGCGAAGGAACCACATTTGTAATACAGTTACAGGTGTAGTGTGTACTAACAAAACAGTCCCACAGTTACCCAAGTTTAGCGTCGATGCTGGAATGCGCGGGGGTTCTAATATGATATTATATCAAATTGCCTTTTTGAAAAGTCTTGATTTAAAATAAGCTTCGCATCTTTCGAATTTAAAAAATCATCAGAATATGTAAATGAAGAATTTGGAATAAAAACTTTACCCTTATAACCATATCGCTGTTGACCCAAAACGTGAAAATTAGAGGAACAAAAATTTCCCTGAATCGATGTTGCAAATACAGTTATAACTTCTTGCTGACCGGATTGCCAATTCTTTCTTATAGTTTGCAGTCTAATTCGTTTAGTCTTTATTAATAGCTTCAGTTGTTCTAATTTTTTATAATAAGTCTGATCAAAAATTCCATCACTTCTATTTTGAAAAACAGCGAGTGGATCTATATCCTTTCCATTGCAACAATCAATTAGATCACTCTTAGAAAAATTACTTAAGAATAAAAAAGACATCTTGAAATCAGGAGACTTAATAGAGTCCTGATTAACGATCCAATAATATGATTTAACGCCATGTTGGGATTGTTTATACACATCCTCAAATGTTATAATAACATATTTATGTATGGGCGATTGTGCTAAAGATTTGCCAAATAATCCTGCAAATAGGATTATAAATGTGAGCCCTTTATTTGTCATATTCTACTTGTAATATTTTATCGACTTTCTGCTACCCGTAGTTTCCAACTACCCATCACTATGCCCGGAGACTGCGCCTCCACACTACCCAGCCAGCCCCATGTCCTAACTTCTGCGATATATCGTTTCAGTCAAGTGTTCAATGAAAATACGATTATTTCAATTTCTTATTTGTAGCACCGGGCTTTAATTCCTTGGCATTTTGTGCCGTTACTATTTTTTTGCCTGATTTTTCTTCAATTGCTTTCCGTGTATTACCTGCAATTGTGCCACCCTGCTTTGCAATTGTTCTATTCTGCTCAAAAGTCTTTGGCTTTTTTTCTCTGCTTATTTCAGTAGTGGTTGCCTCAGCAAGCATATTCAACACCAATTCTAAATTAGTCATGTTATCCCGCAGGTTTTCTTTTTTTAACCCTTTCAGATTTTTATATTCTTTTACAGTTTTACCTGCCCATGCTTTGGTTATCTCATCAGTTAAAATCGCAAATCCCTGCCCCTTTTTAACACCCCAGTTTTCCCATTCGTCCGTAAGTTCTTTGCGTACTTCGATGCTTTTTAAGCGTTGGTTTATCCAGGCTATACTGTACCCTTTTTTGAGATAGGTTTCCATTAATCTGTCAATCCCTATTTCCGGGTCTTCGGTTTCTTCAATACGTTCGTAACCTACTTTAGCCAGCCACATTTTAAACGGTTCAGCTTTAGGTGATGGTATTGATTGTATCAAACGTAAAAGCTGCTCTGTGTCGGCCACATCAGTTTCACGAAATTTGCCATCGAGTGATTCCATTTTCAACTGTCCGATTTTTTCGGACACTTCACTACCTTCCTTCTTTAGTTTGGCTTTTAAATCAGACCAGTATTTTCGTGGCCGATCCGAGCCTGTCAAAATTTCGACCATGTCGACAATACTGAAATACCACTTTTCTTCCTGTTCGTTCCATACGGTACGAACTTGTTTGCTTTCAAATAATTTTATGGCTGTTTCTTTTTGCATATCGTCACTTTTTACCTTTAATCACCCAGCCCAGCCTTCTCTGTCCAAACTTCTGAAATGTATGGCCTCAGCCAAATGTTCCAGCTTAATTTCTTCGCTCCCGGCAAGGTCGGCAATGGTGCGCGATACTTTCAGGATACGGTCGTAAGCCCTGGCGCTGAGACCCAGTTTTTCCATTGCCTTTTTTAGCAGGGTTTGCCCGGCGGCGTTGATCTTGCAGATATCCCTTACCATTTGCGGGCTCATCTGGGCGTTGGCATGTAGGTCGGGTTTATCGCCAAAGCGTTCTATTTGTTTTTCGCGCGCGCGGATCACCCGTTCGCGGATATCCTCGCTTTTTTCGGCCAGGCGATCAGAGGATAATTCAGAAAAATTAACCGGTGTTACCTCCACATGCAGGTCGATACGGTCAAGCAGCGGCCCTGATATTTTGCTCAGGTATTTCTGAACCGTGCCCGGCGGACAGATACATTCCTTCTCCGGGTGGTTATAATAACCGCAGGGACAAGGGTTCATACTCGCCACCAACATAAAGCTGCTCGGGTAATCAACCGTAAATTTTGCTCTCGATATGGTTACCCTGCGCTCCTCCAGTGGTTGCCGCATTACTTCGAGGGCGCTGCGCTTGAATTCGGGCAACTCATCCAAAAACAGCACACCGTTATGCGCCAATGATATCTCGCCGGGCTGCGGGTTGCTGCCTCCACCTACCAGGGCCACATCACTAATGGTATGGTGCGGCGAACGGAACGGCCGGATGGTCACCAACGCATCCGCAGCAGACAATTTCCCTGCTACGGAATGGATCTTGGTGGTTTCTAAAGATTCATACAAACTCAACGGCGGCAATATGGACGGCAACCTTCGCGCCAGCATAGTTTTCCCTGCTCCCGGCGGACCGATCAGGATCACATTATGCCCGCCTGCGGCGGCTATTTCCAGCGCGCGCTTGATGTTTTCCTGTCCTTTAACCTCGCTGAAATCGCTGTCATAATTGCACAGGCTGTTAAAAAACTCATCCCGGGTATTTACTACTTCCGGGGTCAGTTGTAGGTCGCCGTTAAAGAAACCGGCTACCTCTTTGATGCTTTCTACCCCGTAAACCTCCAGATCATTTACAATGGCGGCTTCGCGGGCGTTCTGTTTAGGCAGGATAAACCCTTTGAAGCCTTCTTTACGAGCTTGTATGGCGATGGGCAAAGCGCCTTTGATAGGCTGTAGTCCACCATCAAGCGAAAGCTCGCCCATAATGATGTATTTCTCCAGGTTTTCAGATTCGATTTGCCCGGAAGCGGATAAAACTCCCGTTGCAATGGTCAGGTCATAGGCCGAGCCTTCCTTTTTAATATCCGCCGGCGCCATATTGACAACCACCTGTTGCCGGGGCATGCGGAAACCACAGTTTTTAAGTGCCGACTCGATACGGAAATAACTTTCCTTAACAGCAATATCCGGCAAGCCAACAATAAAATATTTTGTGCCGGCGGCTATATTCACCTCAACTGTTATGGTGATCGCCTGGATACCATATACCGCACTCCCGAAAGTTTTGACTAACACGATGGATAAAGTTTATACTATGCCGAAAGATATAGAATTTTTGCGATGGATGAAAAAATTACTCCGTCGACAAAGAAGAGGATTGAGCTGAGGCTAAAAAATCCCCGTCAATGATCAGCAACTTCACTCCATTTTTAGAAATGGACCGATGACTGCTCAGATCATCAGATACTATATAGGTCATGCCTTTGGTCAGGGTGAAAGTTTCGCCTGTTTCCAACTCGCTTATAAATTCACCCTCTAAGCATTGCACAATATGGCCTTTCTGGCACCAATGATCTGCCAGGTACCCTGCCGAATATTCTACTATTCGTATACGCAGGCCCGGAAACTGCAATGTCTGCCACGTTGAGCTGCCTGTCTCGCCCGGATGAAATTTTTTTTCAATTTTGGACCAGTCGATGGTTTGGAAGTCGATATTACTTGCTGGCATGCGTCGGATTTACCGCGCAATAATAAGTACAAATCCGCAAATAATAATCACATTGATCAATACCACCACCGACCAGGTGTTCAGGTTATGCCGGCTCAGACTGGCAAGGCGATAGTTCAGATTTTTAAGCCACCGATTGTTTAAAAATACCAGGTGATTCAATAACAGGAAAAATACGGTTACCGATAAAATAAGCACATCTGTCCCTATTCCCGCTGCAAATGATTGCGATTTCAGCATAAATTGTGCTAAAAGCAAAGCTGTAGTCAGCATAATGATCAGCAAAAAACTTACATTAAATAATGATTTGGAGCGGGGCAGCTTACCCTGTCCAAAGTTTCTGAATATCCACCTGTAAGCTGTTACATAAATGGATTGATAGGTCTTAAACATGGCTGAAAGTGTTTAAAGGTTAACGGTTAAATGAGGCCATTAGGGAAAGCATCACCTGTGATCTGTTGGTTTAAATATATAAACGAAAAATGATTTGCTAAAGTATATTGTTCGGTAATTTTTTTAATTGCAAAACAATATATGAAAAATAGGGAGTATTTCAGAATTAAATAAATATATCTGGTGGTTGTTGGTGACAATATCAACAACGGTGGTGGCAACGTAATTGTTTTACTGAATCGTTTCCTTCACCTCAAACTTTGCCAACAGATTCACACTCGGATCAATTATCACCGAAGCCGGCTTTTGCTTTACAGGTACCAGAATATCGGTCTCTTTATTTTTGACGGCCACGTTATGCAGCTTACCATCCATTAATACTTCCAGCGGAAAATCAAATTCGGTTTTTTGCTGTTGCTTAATATGGATGTCTACTGCTTTTTTAACTGGATTGTAAGTCCAGGTAATACTCAAATGAGGTGTTCCCGGAGTATATACCCACTGCTTAAAAAATCCGTCCAGTTTCTGACCGCCGGCTTTTTCCATGATGGCTTGCAGATCGGCAGTATTGGCATTGCCGCCATTATATTTGGCATAATAGGCGCGTATACCTTTCCAAAAAGCGGCGTCGCCCAGCTTGTGCCGCAGCATATGCAGCACCCAGCCTCCTTTTTCATAGCTGTTTGGGTTTAGCAGCTGCATATAGTTGTTTTTAACAGAGGTGTCAACTACCGGTGTAAGCCGCTGCTTTTCAAACTGTAGTACTTTTTCCCTGTCGGCTTTTAAGCGCTTTTTTAAAGTATCGATACCATATTTATGTTCAAGGTAAACGTTGGTCATAAAGGTGGCAAAACCTTCGCTCAGCCATAAATGGGCAAAGCTTTTTTCGCTGGCTGCATCGCCAAACCATTGGTGGGCAATCTCATGGGCCATCAGCTCCTCTATCTTTTGATCACCCACCGAATTTTCGTAATAGAAAATAGCACTGGCATTTTCCAGTCCGCCGAATATGGTCTTTGATTGCACGTCTGCTAATTTCTCAAAAGGGTAAGGCGCTATCTTAGCTATATAATAGGTGAGTATCTCTTTTGCAAATGCATAGTCCTTAAAACCCGCTGCCTTGTTTTCAGGGAAAACATAGCTGTATACCGGTATGCCTTTTATATCGCCAGTATGGTCGATCGCAAAATCAGCCACACCAATTACCATTACTTTAGTTGATAGCGGCGCGCTTTCTTTCCAGTGGGTTGTTTTCAAGCTATCGGATGATATCACCTCGCCTACTTTTGCCCCATTAGCCACCACCTGGTAATGGGCAGGCGCGGTTATTATAAAATCAACCGTGGCCTTATCCGCAGGATCATCCACGCAAGGCAGCCAGTTATGGGCACGATTCGGCCAATTGTCGCCAAAAAAAGTACGGTGGCCAAATTTATTGGTAGATATGATCAGTCCATCAACAGGCACACCGCTATAGGTAATCATATAAGTATGTTCAGTTCCTGAATTTACTGAAGTGGTGATGTTAAGCATTTCCTTGTCCTGCTGAAACTGCAAACTGGAGCCATTCTCAGTTACACTACTCACCAGCATTCCTTTTCCTGTTTCATTTTGCTTTACCAGGTCAAGATTGAACGAAGCAGCATCTTTTAAAAATTTAAGCTTTATTTCGGCATGACCTTTAATGGTGTTATTCTGATCATTCAGTTGCAGGGAAAAACCATAATGCTGCACATCAATAACAGCACCGGGCGACTGCGCCTTTGCGAAAATGCCGAGAGAGACCAGCAGATAAATCAGGTAAAATGAATACTTGGTCATAGTTAATTGTTAGTCATTTTAAAGGTAAAGTATTTAAACAAAAAAAGCGGCTTGCGCCGCTCTTAGGTTATTTTAGCATATATTTTTTAGCCTTTGGGCATCCGGCGCATCATGTTGGCCATGGCGGCAGGGTTACTCATTTGCTTCATTACCTTACGCATATCTTCAAACTGTTTTATAAGGCGGTTCACTTCCTGCATATCCGTACCCGATCCCTTAGCAATGCGGTTACGGCGGCTCTGGTTGATGGAATCAGGGTTCTCCTTCTCGTAGGGCGTCATCGAAAGAATGATAGACTCGATATTTTTAAAGGCATTATCATCCACTTCCACATTCTTCATCATTTTGCCAACGCCTGGTATCATGCCCATCAGGTCCTTCATGTTACCCATTTTTTTGATCTGCTGTATTTGGCTGTAGAAATCATTAAAGTCGAACTTGTTTTTGCGGATCTTCTTTTGCAGTTCGGCAGCTTCCTTCTCGTCAAATTGCTGCTGGGCTCGCTCCACTAAGGAGATCACGTCGCCCATGCCCAGTATCCTTGACGACATACGATCCGGGTGGAATACATCCAGTGCTTCCATCTTCTCGCCTGTACCAATAAATTTGATCGGCTTGTTTACCACTGATTTGATGGACAGTGCCGCGCCACCTCGGGTATCACCGTCCAGCTTGGTTAGTACCACACCGGTAAAATCAAGGCGGTCGTTAAATACCTTAGCCGTATTCACCGCATCCTGGCCGGTCATGGAATCTACTACGAACAATATCTCATGCGGGTTAACAGCGGCCTTTACCTGCTCTATCTCCACCATCATGGCTTCATCTATAGATAAACGGCCGGCAGTATCCACTATCACCACATTATTACCGTTCTGTTTGGCTAAGGCAACACCCTCTCTTGCAATCGCGATAGGGTCTTTTGATTCCAGGTTAGCATATACCGGAATGTCTATCTGTTCACCCAAAACCTTCAATTGCTCAATAGCGGCAGGACGATATACGTCACCTGCTATCAGCAATGGTTTCTTATTCTTTTGGGTCTTTAAAAAATTAGCCAGCTTCCCGCTGAAGGTAGTTTTACCCGCACCGTTCAAACCGGCTATCAGGATCACAGTTGGTGTAGCAGGGAAATTCAGTTCAGCTGTGCTGCCGCCCATCAGCTCGGTCAACTCATCGCTCATGATCTTGGTGAGCAATTGTCCGGGAGAAATGGAGGTCAGTACATTCTGACCCAAAGCTTTTTGCCTTACTTCGTCAGTAAAAGCTTTGGCGGTTTTATAGTTAACGTCGGCATCCAGAAGGGCTTTGCGAATCTCCTTCATGGTTTCCGCCACGTTGATCTCTGTAATTGTTCCTTGTCCCTTCAGGACCTTAAACGCCCTGTCGAGTTTATCTGAAAGATTTTCAAACATGAATATAAAATACTTTTAATCTTTAATTTGAGGTACAAAGGTATGATTTTGAAACAATTCGGCTGTATCAAAAACTACGGGAAGGTATAACTGATCCCAAGTGCTAAGCTCTCGGTACCCTGTGGTTTGGGCGAAGTGTTTTTATCATACAGGAAAGTGCCGGTCATGCTTACATTGACTAAGCGGTTTACTTTGGCTGTAAGGGTAGCATCCAAGCGATGGGTGGTATAGGCCAATGCCTGCTGGTAAGGTATAAAGAGTGCATAACGTGCATTCAGGTGCATGTTTTTAGCAATATCCTTATCAATAGCCGCCACCACCTGGAATGCCAGCTGATTAATAAAGGTATGATCAGGGAGTACACCGTAGTTGTCAGGCTGGTTACGGTGGATAGTGGTATCCAGTACAAAGGTTTGTTTAGCCGTACCTGTACCCAGGCGCAAGTCGAAATATTTGGTTGGCTTATACTCAAAACCCAGGGATTCTGTGAGGTATCCCGGCGACATAAAATTAGAGATCAGCAAACCCGGATCAACCGGGTTGCCATTCACATCAGTATAATTGTAACCCGGGCCAAATTGCGATTCAAAACTTAATGAACCGAAAAAGTACCAGTGTTTGGATATTTGTGTGGCCACTTTATTATCAAGGAATATCCGGTCATTGGTTTTACGGGATGATTCTCCTCTGTTTTTTGAGATACCGTATATCAGGTTAAGCTCCGTAGTATAGTCAAATGGTGTTTTGTTATATTCTGTTTTAAAATCAAAATTGGTACCCAGCGCAACGGCGCTCACGCCGCCACCACTCCAGTTATTGCTGAATGCAGCCTGGTTAAAATTTAGTCCGAAAACAACACTTTTACGCCAGTAGCTTACCTTATAGTCAAGCAGCTCGATAGGGATCTGTTCTTCTTTCAACTGCATAGGCCTGATGGGGATCGGCATCGAGTTTCTGCGGGGATCTAAACGGTATTTATTGAGCAGGTTGGTGTCTACTTTAAGACTGTCGGCATTTTGAGCGAAGGCAGATGTAAAAGACAGAACAAGCAGAATTAACCCAAGACCTATTTTTGACATATTGCGCAAATTAAAGCAAAAACAAATTTGTTTTAAAATCAAATCGGGGTTATAATTATTATTCCCGCTATAAAACTAAATCAGGTCAGCAGGAAGTTCCCTTTTATTACCTTTTCTTCTGGTAAATGTTTTTGAAAAGTGCACAGATTTTTAATCCTGATCTTCAAAAGGAAAATCTTTTAATCAGGCTTTTTGCTTTCAGCGGGGTTGAGCGGCTGCAGTGGCCTTGTTCTTTTATTACGCAGATATCTTCTGAGGCTATTGCGTATATAGGTTATAAATTCGTATTCAGTGTAGTTGGTAACCATGAAGTAACCAGGCCGGTACCTGGCCATAAAATCTGTTAATTCCTGGTCCTTGAGCCTGGTGATATTGCTTACATAACTGCGGTTAAAGCGGTAACTGATCACATCCTGCTGATAATCTGACTGGATCAAACCCTGCAAATGTTTAGCATTGCGTCCCTCGCGACTGATGGAATTCCATAAGGCATCTATACTTAGGCCTGCACCGCCGCCGGATGGTGTGCTCAAAAAATTATCGTATGAGCTTGATCCGTAAGCTTTGCTGAATGCTTTGCGGGTGGCCAGTAGTTTTTGGTTAGGTGTAAATATCGAATCGCGGATAGTTACCTCACGCAGGGGGATAGCGAGCCGCTGTAAGGAAACTGCCATGTTTTGAGTGTTTTTTACAATTAAGGTATCGGCCATGTAATCCACCCTTAAAAAAACCAGCTGGTCGCCGGGTTTGGCATCTATCTTAAATTCGCCTTTTAAGTTATTGTAAAAAGATTTGCCGGTGGTGGTATTAATAATATTGGTTCGGGCAATGCGGTCTTTGGTGTCTTTATCATAAACCACTCCTTCCACCTGCCCTGCTTGCAGAGGAGGCGGGCTATCCTGTGCAACAACCTTTAGACACAATACACCGAAAAAAAGAAGCAGCCATATTTTCATTCCAATACTAAAACTAAACTTTCGGCCCGGCTTCATTACACAATTTAACAAAAATTAACATCACTGTTTGCTCACCACCAGCCGCTGACCGATCTTAATGTTGTTATCCGAAAGGCTGTTCAGCGATTTCAGATCTTCAACAGTTAGTCCAAAACGTTTGGCAATGGAGTATAGTGTGTCGCCGGTAACTACGGTATAGCTTTTATTAGTCATGGCGGTATTGCCCAGTGAATCCTGGCGCGCAGTGATCACATTATCATTGATCTGTGTCAGCACCCGGTTCTCGCGCTTTTCCTTTTGATCGTCTGTCTCCGACCGGTCGTACTGGTCAAGGTTATATTTTTTGATAATATTGATCAGCAATTGCGGATAATTAGGATTGGTGGCATATCCTGCGGCTTTTAAGCCGTTGGCCCAGCCCACATAATCGTTTTTATCTAGTTGGAAAAGCTTCGCATAACGCGGTCTTTTTAAAAACTCAGAATGGTCACGGAATGAATCTTCCGGCCGGTCATATACCCTGAAACAATCGTTATGGCTGTCGTCGTCTTTATAATAACCCTTTCCCTTCCAATCGCTGGTACATTTAATGCCGAAATGATTATTGGCAACACGAGCCAGTTCGCCATTGCCGCTGCCCGATTCAAATAATCCCTGCGCAATGGTAATACTGGCAGGTATGCCGTAAAGGTTCATTTCCTGTATGGCAATAGCTTTAAACCGTTCGATATAGGTTAATGAGGTATATGTTGTGTAACTGGCAATCCCGTCTCTGTTGGCCTTCTGAACCTGCTGGTTATTACGGCGGGCATCCCTGTTGCTGATCAGGCCGTTATGAACAGCACATGAGCTTAAAAGTAAAGCGGGTATGATTATAAGTGATAAGTAAGCTGGTTTTTGCATGGGCAATATAAATCTTAATTGAACGACAAATTATTTTTCGCCAAACTTAAGATTTATATACAAATTATTGCTTGTTTGCCGCTAATTGCGTTTGATCCTCAGGGCTTTCATCGAAGTCATCCAATTGGTATTTGCGGATAATGGCCATTACCTGCGATGCCCATTTATGGCTGCTGCAATAACCACTGCGCTGAATCCCTTTAGCCCAGCCTATATAATCGTAATGGGTAAGTGTTTCGGTCAAATGGCTGAACTGCTTCCGCTCGGTCATGATACGTGCAAAATCCTGAAAGGAATCCATCACCGAATCATATTTTTTATAAGCGGTATGCACTTTTTTGTGGTTCTTGTAATATACATTGCCCCCGCCGCCCTTTACACCAAACTGGTTATTCAGGTGGGTTGCTATGGCGCTATTACCGTTGCCTGATTCGTGCATGGCTACCGCCAAAACGATACTGGCCGGAACACCGGTTTCGTGCATAATGCGTATGGCATTATCCTTAAATTTTTCAATATAAGACTGGGAAGTGTTTTTGGTTTGCGCCGAAACAGCAAAAGAATATACCAGCAGGGCTGCAATCAGAAAGAATTTCTTCATAATCTATTTTTTTCTAATGAGCATAATGCCATCACGTACCGGGAGTATTAGTTTTTCTACCCGTTTGTCTTCGGCAATATGATCATTAAGTTCCCGGATTGATCGGGTATCGGTGTCGTTTTCGTCGCCGTATACCTTACCTTTCCACAAAACATTGTCAATTATAATTAGTCCACCTGACCTGACTTTGTCAAATATTAACTGAAAATAATGTAAATTATTCTTTTTATCAGCATCAATAAATACCAGATCAAAATTATTTTCTTCTATTTCTACGATTATTTCGGTTGCAAGGCCGAAATGTTGTTTTATTTTTTTATCCACATTTGTGGACTTAAAATGTTGAGTCAGCATTTCTTCCAGCTCCCTGTTCACCTCAATGGTATGGAGAATACCGTCTTCTGTAAGCCCTTCGGCCAGGCAAATGGTGGAGTAACCTGTAAAAGTTCCTATCTCTAAAATGCGCCGGGGCTGTATCATTTTGCTGAGCATACTTAGCAAGCGGCCCTGGTAATGACCGGATAACATATGAGGGCGCAGCACTTTCAGATAAGTATCGCGGTTGATCTTTTGCAACTCAGGTGGTTCAGGGTCGCAATGATCATCCAGGTACAACTGAAGGTCATGGGGCAGAATTTCCATTGGCGGCAAAGATAGGTATTTTGAAATAAATGGGATTTTTGAGGGATTTTATTGGTTATATGCTCTTGATTAATTTTTCTTTTTAGGCTGTATTTTCTTTTGCTTTGACCCTTCGATCTTCTTTATGCTTTCTTCTGTTGGCATGTCTTCCGGCATCGTTCCACCCAATTCTTTTATCGTTTGCCTTACTTTTTTACCAACTTCATAATGTGCCTGGTTTGCCTTTAATTTCCCCTTTATCTTTTCCCTTTTTAATTTCTCTTCGGTTTGTGTGGCGCGAAATAGGTTAGCGGCTAATTCCGTACTGCCCATATGGTCTAAAATGTTCTGGCTTTTTTTCAATCCCTTTTTATCTTGAATTTCCTTTGCGCCCAAACCATTATATAAACCCATATAACCATGATTTTGAAAAACCGCATATTCCCAGGGCTGAATGACCCCGGCTGCTTTTGCGGCATCCGCTAAGTGTTTATTGTGCTCTGCCATTTCCTTCCTTAAAAACACGCGCTTTTCATCCTCGTTTTGAAGTTGTTCAAAGGCTTGTTCTAAGGCTTCCTGCTTGCGCGTTTGTACAGTAAAATAAGTTTGACCCAAAGCAATTATTTCTTTTGAAGGATCAGCATTTTGAATAACCAGGTAACAGGCATACCTTGAAAGGTGCAAATCACCAATATCTCTTTTAGCTCCCGAACCTATTTCGACCATTTTCCCTACCCGGGGAAAATGGTCTTCGGGCTTTTGACCAGAATTTTTACATGCTTCTTTGGCCTTTGCAATCACATTTAGAAATTTATCCCATTTAATATATTCAAGTATTGAAAATAGCTCACGAGCACTCCAGTATTCCTGACCAATTTCATTGATATGTTTTATTTCTTCAAATAAACTCTGATCTTTCATAACTATTTTATTCCTTAATATACACCAATATAGGCTTAAAATAAAATTCCCTCAAAACTGTTTTTCCATCCAGGACTGTAGCAATATCACCGCCGAAACATTATCTACCAGCTCCTTATTCTGTCTTGCTTTTTTACCCATGCCACTTTGGGCAATAGCGGCCGATGCCATTTTGGAAGTGAAGCGCTCGTCCAGCATTTCGATGGGGATATCCGGGAAGGTTTTCTTAAGCAGGTTCACAAATCCCTTTACATGCTGGGCGGATTGTGAGGGGGTATTGTCCATTTGCTTTGGCTCGCCAACTACAAAGCGCTCCACCTGTTCGGCTTGCAAATATTTTTTGAGGTATTCGATAACCGCATTGGGGTGTATAGTGTCCAATCCTGTTGCGATGATCTGCATCGGATCTGTCACCGCTATGCCGATGCGTTTGGTGCCATAATCGAAGGCCATTACTCTCATTTGAGATGTGAGATATGAGATGTGAGATATGAGAGCATGATCCAAAGATAATTCTTATTAGCCTTAAAATCCACCTTGGTACAGATAGACTTAGTGTAAAAATCCTGCCACATCACAGTCAGTCTCAAATCTCATATCTCACTTCTCAAATCTAATTCTTAATTTGCACCAAATGCAGTTTAAACACATAACCGGGCAAACAGCAGTTAAGCAACGACTGATCAATACAGTAAATGATAACCGTGTAAGTCATGCACAGTTGTTTTTGGGACCGGAAGGTTCAGGCAGCCTGGCGCTGGCCATTGCGTATGCCCAATATTTGTCGTGCGAGGATAAACAGCCGGATGATTCATGCGGGGTCTGTTCTTCTTGCCGCAAGTATCAGAAGCTGATGCATCCCGATCTGCATTTTTCGTATCCTTTTTTTGCTAAAGATAAAAACGATACTGCACTTAGTTTTATAGAGCAATGGCGTGAGGCCCTGCTGGCTAATCCTTATCTGAGCCTTGATCTCTGGCGCAGTTACCTGGATGCCGAAAACAAGCAGGCCAATATCAATATCGCCGAATGCCACCAGATCATCAAAAAATTAAGCTTCAAGCCTTTTGAATCGGTTTATAAAGTTTTAATCCTCTGGCTGCCCGAGTATCTCGACAAAGAGGGTAACGCCCTGCTTAAAATTATTGAAGAGCCACAACCCAATACTTTATTTTTATTGGTTGCCCAAAACCAGGACCAGATATTAAATACCATCCTGTCGCGCACGCAGCTGGTGAAAATTCCGGCCCTGAGTTATGACGAGATCAAACAGGAGCTGATGGAAAACCATCATCAAACTGAATTTGCTGCTGCCGAGATCGCCTACCTGAGCAATGGAAATATGACTGATGCTTTGGCCATGCTTCAGCAGGAAAACAAAAGCTATCATACTTTATTTGTACAGTGGCTGCGCTTATGTTTCGGCAATAAAGGTTCGGAGGTAATGGCATTTGTAGACCAGGCCTCAAAGATGGGTCGGGAGAATCAGAAGAATTTTTTAAAATACGGGATCAGTTTTATACGCGAGTGCTGCCTGCTGATGGCCGGGGCCGGTTCATTGGTCCACCTTCCGGCCCAGGAGCTGGAAACCGCTCAAAAAATGACCAATGTGATGAATACGGCTATGGCGCAAGCCATCAGCACCGAACTGGAAAAGGCTCATTATCATGTAGAACGAAATGCGAATCCTAAAATCTTATTTTTAGATGTATCTTTACAGATTATAAAAGTTCTTAATTTTAAAACGCTCCCCCAGGGGACTCATTATATACCGGATTAATTATGGGATGTGGAAGTTGCTCATCGGGTGGTGGATGTTCACCCGCGGGCTGTAAAAGCAATGGCTCATGCCTCACCAATGGCTGCAGCAAATTAGATGTTTACGACTGGCTGTCGAATATGGACATGCCGGCTAATTATAAGCCTTTCTCTATTATCGAGGTGAAATTTAAAGGTTCGCGCAAGGACTTTTTTATTAATGCTGACAATATTTACCTGGAGGCCGGCGAACTGGTGGTGGTTGAAACTGCTACCGGTGGTTTTGATGTAGGCCACGTATCTGTAACCGGCGAGCTGGTGCGAATGCAGATGGTAAAACACCGGGTGAATGAAGCTGATGTGACCAAAAAGGTATACCGCAGGGCTTCCCCGGCTGATGTGGATAAATGGAAAGCCGCCAAAGACCTGGAATGGGAAACCATGCACAAAACACGCAAACTGGCTTTAGAGCTGGGCTTATCGATGAAGATAAGTGACGTGGATTACCAGGGCGATAAAACCAAAGCTACTTTTTACTATACCGCCGAAGGGCGTGTCGATTTCCGTGAGCTGATCAAGAAAATGGCCGAGGCTTTCAGGATAAGGATAGAGATGCGCCAGATAGGGATGCGGCAGGAAGCAAGCCGTTTGGGCGGCATCGGCTCATGCGGGCGCGAATTGTGCTGCTCTACCTGGCTAACGGACTTTAAAACAGTTTCTACCTCGGCAGCACGTTATCAAAACCTGTCATTAAACACCTTGAAACTGGCCGGCCAGTGCGGTAAGCTGAAATGCTGCCTGAATTATGAGCTGGACACTTACATGGATGCCTTAAAATATATCCCCGATAACGTAAACGTACTCAAAACCGAAAAAGGCGATGCGCGTTTGCAAAAAACTGATATCTTTAAAAAGCTGATGTGGTTTAGCTATCCAAGGGAAGACAACTGGATTCCGCTGGAAATTGACCGTGTAAAGGAGATTCAGCAGCAGAACAAAGAGGGTATCATACCTGTCGACCTGGGCGAAAGTCTTGTTGAGGAAGAAAGCAAGCCGGTAAAAGCGCTGGATTACGAGAATGTAGTTGGACAGGACAGCCTTACCCGCCTGGATGAGCGCAACCGCAACAAGAAGAAAAATAAGAACCGTAACAAGCCTCATCATGGAAACAGGCCGCAGCAACAGGGTCCTGTAAACCAGCAGGCAACTGAAAATAAACCAGCAGAAGCGTCCAATAACAATGGCCAACAAAATAATAAGAACCGCAACAACCGCCGTTTCAGGCCAAACAGGAACAACAACAACCGGAACGATCAGAACAGAGGGAATGAAAGCGGTTCATAAATTATCTTTTGCGCTGTTACCGGCTTTGGTGATCCTTTTTTTAGGGAGTTGCACCGACCCCAATGCCGTTATTGATCAGAATACTGCTATCGACAATCACAATTGGTCGTACGCTAACCGGATCAAAAATTCGGTTAAAATTGATGACCCTTCTATTCGTTATAATCTTTATATCAATCTTCGCGTAACCGGCGAATATAAATACTCCAATATCTTTGTACTCATCAGCAAAAATGGCCCTAAATTAAAAGGCGTTACCCGTTACGAGGTTAAACTGGCCAATCCGGATGGAGAGTGGCTGGGAACTGGATCAGGAAACTTGTATAGCTACCAGGTGCCCTTCCTTACTAATTTTAAATTCCCCGAAAAAGGCACCTACACCTTTACCATGGAGCAAAACATGCGTGACAATCCTTTACATGAGGTAAATGACGTGGGGTTACGGGTAGAGAAAGCAAAGTAAATCCTGTTAATTAAAACTGTATCCATTAATGGCTGTTAAACCTTAAAAAAGAGGCTATGAAAAAACAGCTTTTAATTTTAGGTGCAGCGCTTTCATTTTGTGTGATTGCCTGCACCGGCCATCCCGATAGTGCCACTGATGCAGACGCTGCGGGCGGTGCAAAAGCGGTAGCCGGCGGCTCTGCCCATGTAGATAGTCTTAAATCGATCGGTACCGGTGTAAACGGCGAGAGTTCCAGCACTCTGGGTACGAAAGATACCATCATCAACGGCCATTCTGTTGCTTCGCCTACTGATTCTGCTCAAAAGAAAAAGCCCTGATCGTTAAAAATTTCAGTACAGCTATGAAAAAAATATTCATCATCGTTTTTGCTGCATGCTTTTACTTCGCTGCCTGCAATAGCGCACATAATAAAACCGGGGGAGCTACGCGTGATTCAAGTGCTAGTCATGGCAATGGTGGGCCTGCGGATACTACAACCCATACCACCGGTCAAAGTGCAACCTCCTCGGGCAGTTCTGATACTTCTACTTTGGGCGACAATGCTACTTACCCGGCAACCGATACGGTAAAAAAGAAAAAGCCCTGATCTGTAAATTATTTTTACCCGTCTGCTAAATTTCCTACCTTCGTTTTGCTAAAATTTTTATCAAAATGAGTTCGGTTAGTTTGATTGTTTCTATTATAGTCCTGTTAATTGCTGTGGTTCTTTTTTTGAAAAGGCCAAAAGGTGGTGAAGGTATCAACGAAGTAGATGTACTTCGTCTGCGTGAAGAAAGCAACCGCCTGCAGATCAGCCTCGCAAAAGCTGAAGAAAGAGCTAACGGATTATCATTAGAGCGGGATAAGGCCGATAAACTCCTCCAGGATGAACGTGTACGGTATGACCAGGCAACTACTAACCTTAACCAGGAATTGCTAACAGAGAAAAACCGGATGGCCAAAGCCGAAGAAGCTTTTAAAGCACAAAGGGAGCGTTTAACTGAACAGGAAAGATCGATACAGGAAATACAGCAAAAGTTTCAATTGGAGTTTCAGAATATTGCCAATAAACTGCTGGATGAGAAATCGCAAAAATTTGTGGAGACCAATAAAACCAACCTGGATATCCTATTAAATCCTCTGAAAGAAAACATTAAGGCTTTTGAGGAAAAGGTGGACAAGGTGTATAACATGGAAGCTGCTGAGCGGAACACGTTGAAAGGAGTAATATCCCAACTGATGGAATTGAACAAGCTGATCAGCAATGAGGCACAAAACCTGACCAAAGCTTTAAAAGGGGATAGCAAGAAGCAGGGAAACTGGGGTGAGGTAATATTAGAGCGTGTATTAGAGCGTTCGGGATTAGTAAAAGACCGTGAATACCGCCTGCAGGCAAGTTTGATCTCTGCCGATGGCAGCCGCTTACAACCCGACGTGATCATCGACCTGCCGGATGAAAAACACCTGATTATCGACTCCAAAGTATCCCTGGTTGCTTATGAGCGTCTTGTTAATTGTGAAAGTGAAGATGAACGTAAGCTGTATTCAAAGGCACATGTGGAATCTATCCGTGGCCATGTAAATGGTTTATCAGCCAAAAATTACCACGACCTTTACCAGATCAATTCACCTGATTTCGTATTGCTTTTTGTGCCGATAGAATCCTCTTTCAGCTTCGCTGTGCAGCTGGATGCAGAGTTATTTAGTGATGCCTGGGAAAAGCGGGTAGTGATCGTAAGTCCCTCAACCTTATTGGCAACTTTGCGCACCATATCCAGCATTTGGAAACAGGAACGTCAGAACCGCAATGTGTTAGAGATTGCCCGTTTAAGCGGCGCTATGTATGATAAATTCGTCGGCTTTGTAGGTGATATGGAAAACATCGGCAAAAACATCAAACAAAGCCAAACCGCCTACGAAAGTGCTATCAATAAATTAACGGAAGGCAATGGCAACCTGACCACCACTGCCGATAAGATCAAAAAATTGGGTGCAAAAGCTAACAAGCAATTAGACCAAAAATATATTGAAGGCGACGATCAGCCTTTAATTAATTAATGGTACATGTATAATTGGACGTAACTACAGCCGTACCTTCTACATTAAATTTAGGCGAAGTGACTTTGATCTTCATATTAAAAGTCCCCTCTTTAGATAACGGAAAACTGTCTTTCACGCTGTAAACCATTTTACCTGTTCCGGTACCTGTAACGTTTACGGTAGTATTTTTGATCTTAAGGGCCATGTTAAATGTCGGCACCATATCAAAATAGGCTTTATCTCCCGATATGCTAACCAGTTTATAGACAACACTTCCTGTTACCTGTGCATTATTGTTAGCACTCATAGGTATATTAATGGGCGCACCCTGCGTAAATGTATCGCCGGGTTTTAACGGCTTATCCGGAAATTTGATCTGCTTCTGAACCATATCCATCATCTGCTTCATTTTCTTTTCAGTGGAATCGTTCATTTTCTTTCCTTCGGCCGAATCAATTTTTATTATCCCGTCCTGGGTAATATGTCCCATTACCTTAAAATCTTTTTCACTGATCTTTGGCGGGATAGGTATTTGTTTATCATTTGCCTTCACATCCAGGTTGGTGACCTTATAATCCATGTCTAACGGGAAAGTATTGTCTGCACCCTGGGCGCCAGTTTTCATACTACCATTTAAACCCATAGTTATGCTGGCATTGATTGGTTGTGTGATGCCCTGTGAATTAAGTTTAGCGATCAATGCTGAATCGCCGCTTAGCGTGGCATTAGCTTTTATGCTGATATTTACCGCTGTTTGATAGTTATGATTGGGTAAATACTTCACCTTAAATACTACCCCGTCCTGTGCCTTTAATTGTGTGATGCCTAAACACATCAGCGCCAATAGATATATCTTTTTCATTTTTAAAATTTTTCTTCCTTGTAAAATATCAGCTTTTAAAAGCATTCCAGCCCTGTGCTTTTAATGCGTGCACTACACCCGACCGTGTAACCAGGTTACAGCCTGCTGAGGCTTCTGTTATATGCCCTATGATAGAAATATCCATCTGTAGTTTTATTTTCTCGTAGTCGGCTTGTTTAATGGTAAACAGCAGTTCGTAATCTTCGCCGCCGCTCAAAGCGCAAACCGTTGGGTCAAGGTTAAATTCCCTTGCTGTTTCATAGGTCATTGGGTCAAGCGGTATTTTATCTTCATATATATTACAGCCCTTATCACTTTGTTTGCAAATGTGTAATATTTCGGAAGCCAGCCCGTCCGATATGTCGATCATCGCCGTAGGTTTGATCTTTATATCATTTAATAATTCAACTATATCCTTCCTTGCCTCCGGTTTCAGCTGACGTTCTATGATATAATCTTTTCCTTCCAGGTCAGGCTGAATATTTGGGTTTTCGATATAAACCAGTTTCTCACGCTCCAGTAATTGTAAACCCACATAAGCGCCGCCCAGGTCGCCTGATACACAGATCAGATCTCCTTCCCTTGCGGTATTACGGTAGGTAATATCTTTTTCATCAGCATAACCCAAAGAGGTAACACTGATCACCAATCCCTGGCGTGATGAAGTGGTATCGCCACCCACCAGGTCGACATTATATTTTTCACAGGCCAGGTAAATACCTTCATATAATTCCTCCACTGCCTCTAACGGAAATTTACTCGATATGCCAATTGAAACAGTTACCTGGGTAGCCATCCCATTCATGGCATAGATATCGCTCAGGTTCACCTGCACTGCTTTATACCCTAAATGTTTTAGTGGAGTATAAGCCAGGTCAAAATGGATACCCTCTAACAGCATGTCGGTTGATACCAACGCTTTTTTTTCAGCAAAATCTATTACGGCAGCATCATCACCGATACCCTTTAAGGTACCGGTATTTTTAATTTTTATTTGTTTAGTTAAGTGATCGATTAACCCAAATTCACCTAACGATTCAATATTTGTCCGTTCGCTATTTTCAAACATATTAGCCCCCTCTAAATCTCCTCCTGTAGGGGAGACTTAATATACTTATCTCTTTTTAAGCCCTCCCTACAGGGAAGGGTTTGGGTGGGGCTTATAGCCCAAGTCTTGCTGAAATCTCCAGCATTCTTTCTATTGGAATTACTGCCTTTTCTATTATATCCTTCGGAACAGTAATTTCCGGTAATTCATTTTTCATACACAGGTATAATTTCTCCAGTGTATTTCTTTTCATGTGCGGGCAATCATTGCAGGCACAGTTATTATTTGGCGGAGCAGGAATAAACACCTTATCCGGGTTATCTTTCTGCATCTGGTGGATAATACCAGATTCCGTCGCTACTATAAATTCATTTTCAGGACTTTTTGTCGCGTATTTTAATAATCCTGTTGTT
The DNA here is from genome assembly GCA_048498695.1 of Bacteroidota bacterium. Taxonomy (GTDB): domain Bacteria; phylum Bacteroidota; class Bacteroidia; order Sphingobacteriales; family Sphingobacteriaceae; genus Mucilaginibacter. The sequence continues at coordinate 3,374 of JBEHXM010000075.1, read as the reverse complement.
GAGCCGATATAATCAGCCATTTTTAATATAACATCCTCACATTCAGGATGTGCCAATAATTTTGCCTTTGGATAACGTTCTTTCAGTTTGGTTATTTTCTCTCTCGAAAATATCTCGTGTACCATACAGGCGCCATTCCACAAAACCAAATCCCTTCCCGTTTTCTTCTGCACATAAGCCCCTAAATTTTTATCCGGACCGAATATGATCTTCTGATCCTTTGGCAAGCTTTCCACTATGGCCACTGCGTTGCTTGATGTACAAACAATATCGCTCAATGCCTTTAATTCTGCCGTACAATTCACGTAGGTGATCACCAAATGGTCAGGGTACGATTCTTTAAATTTCCTGAACAAATGCGGCGGACAACTATCAGCTAATGAGCAGCCTGCCTTCAAGTCGGGTAAAAGGACCTTCTTTTCTGGCGATAATATCTTTGCGGTTTCAGCCATAAAATGCACCCCGGCAAAAACAATGATATCTGCATCCGTTTTGGCGGCCTGCTGAGATAATCCCAGGCTGTCGCCAATATAGTCAGCAATATCCTGTATATCACCTTCCTGGTAATAATGGGCCAAAATGACGGCATTCTTTTCCTTCTTTAATTTTTCAATTTCAACAAAAAGATCGAGTGTCGGATCGATATATTCCTCCACAAATCCCTTCAGGTTTATTTCTGCTAAAGTATCCATTTCCACAATTCAATTAATAACAATCATTTTTATATAAAGAAAAAACCTATTGTTATTGGTGTGTTAGTTTTGTTTAAAAGTAGTGATACAAACTATATAAAACATTAGTTTTACATTTTTATTAACACAAAAAGATGGTATTTTGTAAGATATTGGATTGATTTAAAGAGACGTATATTATCCAATAATTTATTTTAAAACTTTTATGTTAATATTTTATTGCCTTATAAAATGTTAGTTAAGGCGTTAAAACGACTCAAAAGTAAGGTAAAGATTATTGGCGGAATGTCATAAAGACAGGGTTATCCACCGCTTAATGTTTTTTTAGTTTTTTACTTACATAAAATTAACATGCTTTAAATGTGTTTTTAACATAAAAAATATTTTTACACAATATTATATATCTATATGACAAGAACGGCGGATTTTTTGGTAATAGGTTCGGGCATAGCCGGATTGAGTTTTGCACTCAAGGCCGCGAAGCATGGTAAGGTACTGATAGTTACAAAGTCGAATGAAGACGAATCAAACACTAAGTATGCCCAGGGGGGTGTTGCTGTTGTTGTTGATAAAAAAGAAGATTCGTTTGAAAAGCATATAGATGATACCCTGATTGCCGGCGATGACCTGTGCGATAAGGAAACCGTCGAGATAGTAGTAAAAGAAGGACCGGAAAGAATTCGTGAAATTATTGACTACGGAACCAACTTTGACAAAACTAATGAAGGTATGTATGACCTGGCAAAAGAGGGTGGTCATTCAGAATTCAGGGTATTGCATTATAAGGATATCACAGGTTGGGAAATAGAAAGATCTTTATTAGACCAGATCCATCAAAACCCTAATATTACGGTTTTAACTCATTATTTTGCTGTAGACCTGATCACTCAACATCATTTAGGTGAGTTTGTAGATAAATCGAGCACCAATATCAATTGTTATGGCGTGTATGTTTTAAACACGCTGAATGGCATGGTAGAGAAGATATTATCAAAAGTAACGGTAATGGCTTCAGGCGGGGCAGGACATATTTATTCGATCACCACTAATCCAACCATCGCTACCGGTGATGGTATTGCGATGGTTTACCGTGCAAAAGGTAAGGTCCGTAATATGGAGTTTATACAGTTTCACCCTACGGCTTTGTACAATCCGGGTGAGTACCCATCCTTTTTAATATCAGAAGCAGTTCGAGGTTTCGGAGGTATCTTGAAGCGTACCAACGGCCAGGAATTTATGCATGAATATGATCCGAGAAAATCATTAGCGCCCCGTGATATTGTGGCAAGGGCCATTGATGCCGAAATTAAAAAATCGGGAGAGGATTATGTTTACCTGGATATAAGACACAGGAATAAAAAGGATATTCTGGCGCATTTCCCTAATATTTATGCTAAATGCCTGGATATAGGTATCGATATGACCAAGGATATGATACCGGTGGCACCCGCCTGTCATTATATGTGCGGCGGTATCATGGTCGATCATTCAGGGCGGTCTTCTATCCAGCGTTTATATGCCTGCGGAGAGTGTTCATCAACCGGTTTGCATGGGGCTAATCGTTTGGCTTCCAATTCATTATTAGAGGCTTTGGTATTTGCGCACCGGATTTATGAGGATGCTGTCAGCAAGTTTGACAAGAATATAATACCCGAAAACATTCCCGACTGGAACGAGCATGGCGTTCAATTATCCAACGAGGATATCCTGGTAACGCACAACGTGCGCGAAATGCAGAAGCTGATGAGTGACTATGTGGGTATTGTCCGTTCTGACTTCAGGCTGGACAGGGCCATGCGCCGATTGCACTTATTATATGAAGAAACTGAGGAGTTTTATAAAAAGACAAAGTTATCAGTTAAGTTGTGCGAATTGCGCAACCTGATACAGGTATCGTATATTGTGGTAAAATCGGCCATGTTAAGAAAGGAAAGCCGGGGATTGCATTATACCACAGACTACCCTGTTCATGCCGAGAAAGTGCATGATACCATATTTTAATGTAAAAAGAATTAAACTGTTCACGTTTGCTTGTTTAAGAGCGTCTTAAAAAGGATCTATAATTATTTAATGACATTTTTTTCAATTTTTAAAAAGAAGCCTGAACCTGAGCTTACCCCGACTGATAGTATTAAAACAATTGCTGACGGCGTATTATTTGAAGACGGATTTTTTGTAAAATGGGGTTCGGATATCGAGAACGATAAGAAATATGTAAAAAAGGAGTTTCGGGCCGACAGAACAATCTATCACTGGGGCGAACGGTCCATACTAAATGGGTTAAACCTATATTTTAAAACCATTTGCTGGAACCATAAACAAAACGGGGACATCAAAGCATTTGAATCAATCGATTTTGTATCAGAAGATAGCGATGCAGCTGCCATATTTGAGAAAACAAAGTCACATTTAACAGCAATTTTTGGTGAAGCGAAGCAGGAGGAAGATGTGAAACAGGGTGATATCGCGCTGGAATGGAAGGTAAAAGCTATTAAGATAGCTTTGAATCTATTCTATAAAGACCGGAAAAAGGTGCATTTGGAAATAGGGTGGTGGTTGTAAAAAAGAGCGGAAAACGGGATTCGAACCCGCGGCCTTCAGTTTGGGAAACTGATGCTCTACCAGCTGAGCTATTTCCGCTTTTGGTTTGTCAAACATAAAAAAATTCAATCAATAATTCAC
>JBEHXM010000074.1:0-25646 GCA_048498695.1 Bacteroidota bacterium | reverse complement strand
ACGTGCCGTAGAAGGCATGCGCAAAGAGCACCGTTCGAAAACGCCGAACCCAGGTTGAGTCGCCCCCGGCATGAGGATATACCGGTTCAAGTGTTATAACACCCTGCCGCGAATCTCCGAGGCCTTCATCATATTGCCGGATCGGATCGCTGCCCAGCATCCTGAAAATAGGTACGGGTATTTGGTTTGCAGCATTTTGCGCGGGCATGTAGGAGTTAATTTTACTCGGGTAATAGGCATGGTTCCAGTAACCACCCCAAAGGGTATAGCCATCGGTGCCGTATTGATCCTTGCAGTTGCAAGAGGCAACTATATGATATTTCTGGTACAGGTAATTCAGTGTATGCGCATCAATAAACCACGACCCGACTGATTTGGGATAGTAGCCAAATATTTTTTTAAAATCGGACATGTATACATCCGTAAGCTTTTCCCGCTCCTTTGGAGAATAACCGGTTGAGAAGCCGATATTCGCACGCCAGTCCCATGGATAACGGCCGCGCCACTTTAACCCTGCTTTTTCAACCATTGGCTGCGGGATTTCCCACCAGGCGCCGATCTCGAAAGTTCCCCTGGGCAAACTCTTTAATAATTTCTGGTAGCGGGAATCCATCAGCGCATCATATTGAAGCAGGAACGTTCCGCCCAGGTGATATTTTTTCATCAACTCCACCTGTTTCACTACAGTCTGGTACAGTACGTCTTCGGTGATTTTCGGATCACGCGGTTCAAGCAATCGAATGAAATTGACAATATTCACGATCCGGGGATGTTCATTTACGTCTTTTGCAGCCGTGGGGTTATCCTTAAAGACTTTGAATGAACAGAGAACCCCAAGACATACAGACCCACAGATCAAATAAAGTAAGTGTTTGGTATTGATGCTGATTTTCATAGGTCAATTATCTTTGCTGATAGATACGTATGTTTTCTTCGGGCTTTGTGAGGTCACGATTGATGAACAAATCACCCGCAGCATTGCTCGGTAATGTCTTTTCCTGCTTTCCGTTAATTGATACGGTGTACTTTGTATTAGGCTTCAACTGACTGATATGATATTCCACGGGTTTCACCGAAACCATGGTCACCGATTGTGTCCATTCCATTTCACTGTTACTCCATTTTTTGATATTGATGGCCAGCGGCTTATCTGCTGTGATCTGCATCGCTGCACCGGGACTATCGCTATCAAAATAAGTTAGGTGTCTGCCATCGGCATTAAAACCAAAGTTTTTGTTACTGACTATTTTGAACTGCTGGTTCGATATCGAATAGCTCCCATTATCAAGAGCGACCGTTAAGCGCTGACCACGGAAATTATACCTGAGCTTAGTACCCGAAAGTTCGGGTGTGATATGCGGATCGAGATACAGGCGGTTATACAAGGGATTGATCCCGTATATCGACTGGTATAATCCAACGATGGACAGGCTGTTACCCGATAAGATATCATCACCCTGGCCATCCTGTTTCAAACGGGCGTAACGCTGGAAGGCAAGACCATCTTTGCTATATTGTTCTAGTACATTCTTTACATATTTAATTGCCAGTGCCGGGTTGTATGCCGCATAAGCTTTTACCCCAAGTGAACCCCACGACAAAAACAGGTCACCGTTTTCATAAGACGGAAAGGGGAATTGCCATTCCTTGCCTTCACCGGGTGCATAGCTGGTCATGCACAACGGCCAGAAAAATAGTTTCTCCCGCTGCATCTGTGCTTCAATGTTATCCAGTATAACTTTTGTACGACCTTTATCATCACAAATACCGTAGGCAATCGCCATAAAGTTTACCGGTGTCACTGTATTACGACCATGGATGGTGTTATCCTTGTCGCGCCAATGGATATAGCATTTATTCTCTTCGTCCCAAAAACCTCCTTCGCTTACCGGCTTATTAAAACTGTTTTTTAGCCTGGCAGCAAATTTTTCATAATAAACGGCCTTGCCTGTGTTACCCAATTGGTGCTCTATAGCCGCCCATTTTATCAGCGCGTGATAAAGTTTGGCATTCACAAATGCATTTTCATAGGATGCCCAGATGATATCTATCCAGTCGCTGCTTTTTTTCTGACTTTCGAGGTCTGTCATCATTTCCACCAGGCCATTATGATTGCTGTCCCGTTTGAGTATCCAGTCCAGGGCTTTTTCACAGGAAAGCTGGTGTGTTTTTACCCATTGCTTATCGCCCGTCATATCATAAAGCTCTGCCACATTAGTTACCAGGTCGGGGTTTGAATCCATTAATATGCCCCATTGCGCTTCATAAAAGCCATATTTATTAAACTTACCCGGCATCGCATCTTCATTAGTATAAGCCCAGCGCGGGTAAACCCGGCCGTCGGGTTTTATGGCATGGTCGCGGTAAAAATCAAGACAGCTTTTATATCCTCTCAGGTATTCCGGGTCATTAATGCCCAATCCGAGCTGTGCTATATACTGCTCATGCAGGCAAATAGGGCCGTAGGGTGTATGCCAGCTGTTGCCGCCGAAGTGCAGCGAATCGATCACACCAATGCGGGCTATGGTGCCTAACACAGCGCTTACCTGCCCTCCATTGATGCCTGCAAAAGTGCCGCGCCCATATTTTTCCTGGTAATCAAAATAGCTGAAGGTTATGGTTTGTATGCTTTTACCTGCGGCCACTGTGAAAGGCGACCAAACATCAGTTTTTTTCCTTATAAACAACCGCCTGTTTGTTCCGGTGTCGCCCCGCGGCAGCATTTCACGGTTAGATGTAGTGATCGAATATTGCAGCCTGTCATCATTTGTCCGGGTGTATTTCATGGCCACCTGCCTGCCCGGAGCATCAACGGTAATATTGAGCCCGTTACCACTCTTGCTGTTCCAAAAGCTTGATGACCGTGTATGAACACCATAGGTACATAATTTTTCATTAAACAGGTAAAACCAGGCCAGCCCGCCATAACCCTGGTAGGCGCCTTCCCATGTGTTAATGCTGTCGAAATTGATAACCGGCGTGGCTGTTTCATCAACGGTAATTCCTTTAGAGAAACTTCGTTCTATTTTCCATTTGATCGATCTGCCTGTTTTAATGAATATCCATGTTTCGCTAATGGTCAGTTGCTTATCGCCGTAAACTATTCCGCTGATCTGTAAACTGCCAGCCTTTTGTACAATGACCGGGCTTTTCCCGAGATGCAATGATGAATAAGTTACATCCTGAATTTTAACGGAAGTAAACATTCCTTCCGGATCGCTGACTACCGTTTGTCCGTTGACCGCCAAAGACGTAACAGCCGCTTTGTGATCGTAATCTATGGTCATCGTTGTTTTTGCATTGGAAATGGTGACCGTTCCGGTTTGCTTCGCTTTTGCAGGATACACCAGTGACGAAAAAACAGTTAAAAAACAAAGTATAGTAATGCGGATCTTATTAAAGGGCATGGCGTTAGAAGTTAGCACAGTTTTGTTTATCGTTTCAAATGTATCGCAAATGAGATTTACCTGTGAAGAAACGGCGGTTTATTTTTTCGCGGATTGAGCCAGACCGGTTTTAAATGCAACTTATTCTACAGCCTTACGAGTATAGGTGTTTTAGGCTAATGCTTAAATATCTTCTCTTAATTTGCGTATCTTATCGAGGGCAATTACATCGATCTGATCTTTGGGGCGGTTAACTGCTTTTTTATTGGCACCGTTCACTTGGAAATGTTGATTGCTGGTTTGTCACGGCGCAAGATATGCGTAATGCTGCCAAACGAGAAAAACCCGTAGAAGTCGGCGGTACGCAGGCCAAACTCCAGCAATAAACATGCGTCATCACAAACAAGCGATGGTGCTGCGTTCGTCATGGTGGTGAGCGAGCGGTTTCTAAAAGCCAATAACCTGAACCCGATAGCCAGGCTGGTTACCTATGCCGTTGTAGGCGTACCGCCGCGTATTATGGGTATTGGCCCTTTGTACGCCATCCCCGAAGTACTGAAACGTGCCGGCATGAAACAGGATGATATAGAATTAATCGAACTGAACGAAGCTTTTGCATCACAGGCTGTCGCTGTGATAAACGGGCTGAATTTAAACCCGGGACTGGTGAATGTTAATGGAGGTGCTATCGCACTGGGGCACCCTATGGGATGCACGGGTACGAAATTATCTATCCAGTTATTCGACGAGATGAGATTAAGGAAACAAAAATATGGCATGGTCACCATGTGCGTAGGTACCGGGCAGGGGGCGGCAGGCATATTTGAAATATTAAATTAACTTGAATATTCAAAGTTCAGGCTGTGGGGTAGTGCGAGGAATAAACTTTTTTGTAGGGCACTGAACCTGAAATAATTATGTTCCCTGCCCATTTTAAAGATTTTAATAAGTTGGAAAAATGAGTTCGGTGCTAATGTGGCCGGTATCACTTATTGGCAAGTGGGTATCGCTGTAAACTTCAACAGGTTTAAAAACGTGGCTTTTATGATTATCATGAAAATAAGCATCTATACCATCATAAATTTTCTGTTTATCACTATACTTACCTTCATAATTCGCAGTAAGTACTTTTCCACCTGAAAAAGGCATGTAATTTATTTCTCCAATGGATGAAAGTTCTTTTTTTACTGGGATACCTACAAGAAGGGTAATATCCTTATCAGCAGGAATAGTTTGCACATATATCTTATGGGTTGGAATAACCTGATAAGCAGGCACTGTACGGTATAACTTATTTACTATCTTTTTTAGTTCATGAAAAAGATCGGCAGGATGAACTGTTTTTTTGCAAATCATCAGTTTTATATCATTGATAACCAGAGTTTTGAAATTAATTCCATAATAAGAGGACGGATTCTCTACATAATTTTTTAAGTCTAGCACTGAGGTTTTCTTTAGCCAGTGTTCTGATTGGCCGGGTAATAAATAAGACAGTAAATTACTTTTATAGCTAACCACTACAGCAGTAGATCTGTCTAGTTTTTGAGGTATTAATATAATATCATAGTTATCCCTACCCTTATTTACCCCAAATACTAATGCGTCTGAAAATGTAACTTGTGTAGTTTGGGCCGTGGAAGAGATGATAAACCCTTTTTTATTGCTTAGTCTGTGCGCATGAGTTTTTCTGGTAGTTTTAATAGAGGTATCCCACTTTTCCCAGCTTTGAGCGTTATTCAACTGGTTGTACACATTATACATAGAAGCATTGATGGTGATACTTGCTTCCCTGGTTATTGGATAAAAAATGGCTCCAGTGAATAATGTGAATATAATTACAGGCAAAATAAACTTCAGTTTCATTATCAGCGTATTCTATTCGCATTTTTCAATTATACTAAAATTAAAAGCATCCCGGAAAACCGGGATGCTCCGTCAACCCAAACTTAAGTTATCTCACTTCTTAAGTTTATATGCTGAATAAGAATAATGCTCTGCACGACAATTCACTCGATTTTAATCTTTGATAAGGTCAGTGGCAATATTTCTTATTCGATCTTATCTTTTCTATTAATCAAAAGAATAACCGGGGTTTTGTACCAGGTTTTTATTGGTAACGTGCTGAGGATCAGGTATAGGCATTATATAAGTATGATGATCACTGGCATCGGTTGTTGTCTTACCAGGGATTCGCGGCCCAGACCAATAAGGAATGCCGTCAGCTACTTCAAACCTGATCAGGTCATCCCGTCTCCATCCTTCCCAGGCCATTTCACGACCGCGTTCTGCCAGTAAATTTGGCAACGTCAGGTCGGCAGTTGTCCATAAAGGGACGCCTGCTCTCTCCCGGATCTTGTTGACATTGGTTAGCGCATCGCCTAAACCATCACCACCGCCACGCATATCAACTTCGGCTTTCATTAACAAAGCATCTCCATAACGAAATATAACGCCGTCATTACTTGTTTGACCATACGTACCGGGCTGAGGTGCGTATTTTACGCTCCGGGCACCGGCAAATTTAAAGCTATCGGCAGGATTGCTTAATTGCAATACATACGGGCTTAAAATTACATTCAAACTAGTAGCCGGGTCAATTAATGTTTCACCTGAGGAGCTGTATTGCTGTCCGGTTATCCACATTTTTTTACGTGCGTCTGCGTCAGTAAATGAACGGTAAAACGGTGTTGGTGAGCAAAAACCATTATTGGGAGTACCTGTCAAATTATAAGTTTTTTGGTTGTTATAATTCAGCGTAGTGGTTTGCATACCGTTACCTCCAATGTAAACTGCGTCAAATGGTACTACAAATATATTTTCAACCGAGTTGTCATTATTTACTATAAAGTTATCCAGGAAATTCGGCTGTAAACTATACTTAGCTGAAGCAATTACTTTGTTAAGGGCAGCTGATGCTTTTGCCCATTGGGGCGTGCCTGTATAAACCTGGGCATTCATATATAATTTAGCCAGCAGCATATAACCCGCCCATTGATTCATGTGGCCATACGTGGTTAAATCATTATTGGTAGAAAGCAAGGGGATGTTGGTGGTTAATTCGCTTTCGATAAATGTATAAACCTGGCTGCGTGTTGCCTGTTTGACTTTGGATGGATCTGTATTGTAATCGGTTACCAAAGGTATGTTTCCAAACAGATCCGTAAATTTGAACAGATAAAATGCCCTCAGAACTTTTATTTCTGCGATAACAGCATCAGAATTGGCTGGTTTTGTTTTTAAACCCTGTATAATGCTGATCACAAAATTACATTTGGTTACACCGGAGTTTAAGTCATTCCATGAGTTATTAATATCATCGATACTTGCCAAATAATTGTGTTTCCACTCGTTCTGCCATTTACCGCCGTCCAGCCAGTCATTACCTCGTGTAGGCACGATCATTTCATCAGCCCCATTTTCACTGATACTAAAAGTTGCGCCAAACGGAATATTGGTCATTGGGTTGTAAACGCTGGCGATTACTGCGGCAACCTGGTCAGGCGTCTTATAAAACTCTCCCACAGGTACCTGGTCATATACCGCTGATTCTATTTTTTTACAAGCCTGTAAAAGTGCACCCGAAGAAACGAGTGCTACGATATAATATAAAGTTATTTTCTTTTTCATTTTTTTCAATTTACAGTACAATCAATAATTACTTCAAAGAGATACTTGTTCCCAATACAAATGACCTGGTTTTAGGATAGTAACCATAACCACCATAGCTGGCATCTATATAAGGCAGTTGCCCGATCCCGCTGAATCCACCGGCAACAACGGAAGTATTAGGCGCTGTTGCAATTTCAGGATCTATTCCTCTGTACTTAGTGATTACAAACAAGTTATTCGTTGAGAAGTAAACACGGAGTGACGCTATCCCCGGAATATTTTTGAAAGAATAGGAAAGGGTAGCATTATCTAAACGCAGATAAGAAGCTCCTTCCAGCCATCTGTCAGATGCAAAAGGCGAATCTTTTACCCCGTTGGTAAGTGCTTCGCGTGTTGTATTATTACCGGGCAACCTGGTAATGGTTTCATTATCTAACAAAGTGTTGTTAAATATTTTTTGACCGTAAACACCTCTCAGGAAAAAGTTAAAGCTCCAGTTGTGGTATGTAAATGTGTTAGTTAAGCCATAATTGAATTTCTCAGAAGGATCTATATAACGACTTTTAGGGTTAGGGTTTTGGGCCAGTGTCTGGCCATCAAACTCTTGATTTCCATTTGCATCTGCGCCGGTATAATGAGGCAGGTAAAACACATAGGGTGCATAGTCTGGCTGAATAAAGGTTATAGGGTTAGAACTTAAACCACGGCCCTGCGCAAAACCGCTGGCAATTTGGTCTGCTGCGATAGGTATTCCATTATAAGTACCTGACAATTTGAGGATTTTTGTTTTTGGGATAGTTATTTGTCCGTTTGCCGACCAGTTTAAACCATCGCCTTTAAGTATCTGGCCGCTTAAAGCAATTTCAAAACCTTTATTTGATAAACTACCTACGTTAGCTTCAATCGTGTTTACGAAAAACGGCGGGGTTGGTACTTGGTAGCTTGGGTAAAGCATATTTTCGGTCCTGTCATTATAATAATTAAAATCACCCGACAAACGGCCATTAAACAAAGAAAAATCAAACCCGATGTTTTTACCCTTTCTTTCTTCCCATTTCAGGTCGGGGTTAGCATTCTGGCTTGGTAAATAAGCATAAGGATATTGGAATGCTGAATTGGTAGGGTTATAATAACGTGATTGGGTACCATATAGCACTTGTGTTTGATAAGGGCCGATAGCATCGCCATTACCTACCACGCCATAGCCAGCCCGGATCTTCAGATCATCGATCCAGCTAACATCTTTTAGCAAGTCTCTTTTTATACGATAAGCTACGTCAAATGATGGGAAGTTACCATATTGCTGATTAGTGCCAAACTTGTCTGATCCGTCACGACGAATGGAAACTGTAGCGTAAAAGCGTCCATCATAATTATAGTTAACTCTTCCTAAAAGAGAAACTATCTTATATTCCGTCTTAAATGAACCTATACTTTGTTGTGTAGGGTTACCCGCACCAAGATTGTTATCCTGCTGTTCCGGAACCAGATAATTGTTACCGCCGGCACTAAAACCTTGTGTTAAGTAATCATTATACTCATAGACCGCAGTTGCAGACAAAGTATTCTTTCCAAAGGTTTTATCAAAATTAATATGAAGGTTACCTTTATAAGAATTTTGGTTCAAATTATTCTCCGAGGCATTATTTATAGTAGTCTCATTAGGATAAACAGGAGCAAAAAAATGACCCTGGTAATTATCGCGGTTAATTGAACCTGTAGCGCCCGCAATTAATCCGGGTATAACTGTATAATTGATATTTGAGTTGATAATGGTCAAATATTCATAATTGGGATTATAGGTTTGCAATGCATGCGCCACAGCGTTCCCTTCTGCAAAATCTGAAAAGTAATTATAGGAGCCGTCGGGGTTTTTAATAGGATAGGTAGGGGGCGAGTTAAAAACATCGCGGAAAACGTCGTAATTGATCTGCCTATGATCGGTAGAGGTATTGGAAATACCAAATGTAACATCCAATTTATCATCCAGCGCTTTTTGTTCGGCATTAAAACGGAGTCCTAATTGTTTTTTGCCACTGTTAAGGACAATACCCTCCTGATTCTGATAGCTTGCAGATCCACGGTAGTTAAATCCGTTTGTACCACCTGATATGGACAGGTTATTACTGGTGGTAATACCGGTACGGGTTATCGCCTTTTGCCAATCAGTATTACCGCCTTTAAGATAGGTAGGGAGGTTAATTGCGGGTTGTCCCGCGGCAACTTGCTGGTCGTGCAGATTAGTAATTGCAGTGGTATATTCTGATGCGTTAAGCAAGTCATAATATTTACTTTGATTATCTATGCTTACAAAGCCATTATAATCTATGGTGGCCTTACCGGCTTTACCTTTTTTAGTGGTAACCAGCAATACACCATTTGCTCCACGTGAACCATAGATAGCCGTTGCTGACGCATCTTTTAAGATATCATAAGATTCGATATCACCAGGTTGAAGCATTTGAAATTGGTTTGGATCATCTAATACAACACCATCGACAACGATCAACGGCTGTTGGTTGCCTGAAATTGAAGTTTGACCACGTATCTGGATATTTACAGCAGAGTTAGGATCACCGCCAGCCGATGTAATAACGACACCTGCTACTTTGCCATTGATCTGACTCAAAGGATTTATTACCGATCCTTGATTAAAATCCTTTGCACCAATGCTTTCAACAGCACCGGTAACGTCTTTTTTGCGCTGCGTGCCGTAGCCGACACCAACAACAGCAACTTCATTAAGAGCTGTTGCGCTGGCAACCAATGCAATATTTAGCGGGGCATCGGTCACAGTAATTTGTTGTTTGCCGTATCCGATAAAAGAAACTGAAATAGTTTTGACAGATGATGGCGCTGTTAGTTTAAAATTACCATTTACATCAGTTACAGTACCGGAAGTTGAACCTTGGGCTGCAATAGAGACCCCTGGTATTGGAGAGCCGTCTTTCGAATCAGTTACTTTTCCTGTTATTGTCCTGTTTTGCGCCATTACAGGCAAAGCAAAAAGAAATAAAACGGGCAACAAAAACACCACTCTTAACAGAAACGACTGCCGATGAAGAAAAAGATGTTTGTGAAATTTTCTACCATGTAAATGAATTTTCATAGTTTAGTTTGGTTTTTGGTTTGTTAATCGGTTAATTCAGTAGGTTGCTGATAATCTTAACACCAGGAACTGATGCATATGCAAATGTTGCCGGTTGTGTTCGTGCACTTCCGGCTTCTTAAACATTAAGATCATTAGGATTAAGTTCTTTTGTTCATTTCATAGGCATTGGTAATTGGTTAAATAAATAAGTTATGGCTTTTCACTCCAAAAGCGACTACCGTTAGATCAGTGGATTCCCTTTGTTTCCCTTAATTGTTTGTTAAACTTTTGTAAAGCGTTTGCCGTGTAATTGGTACTGCGTTCTTCAGGCTTATTGCCAGATAAAAAATAATGTCTATCCGACGTTTATTATGCTCTAAAATTAAATCAGGATTTCGTTCTTTTGCGAACAGCTTACCAGACAAATGAGAAAAATCTAAATAAAATAAAGCTCAATGTATTATATATCATATACTTAAGTTTTAGTGAGCTCCAAAAAATCTAATTTTTTTTGATTGTTTAAAGGTTAAACGGAAGCCACAACGGGTGAGAGGTAGTGAATTCAACAATGACTGAACCAACAACTTTGAGTGTAGAATGCTTTGCATCAGAACTTTTAAACGCAGGTGCCTGTCCACATCAGGTTAAAATGTACTATTGCTTATTTGTAAATCGTAAATCCTCCTAAAATGAATTGCATTAAAATCTATTTTCTATTGTTTTTTTTACTGTCGGCATTAAATTGTTTCTCCAGATCCAGGCAATCAGACAGTTTATTGGCCGTCTTAAAAGGAGAGATCAATAAGGAGCACCTTTATGACCGCCAAAAGCAGATAAAAATTGAAAAGCTGAAAAAACAGCTAAGCGGGATGAATCCCGCCGATTTTGCTGCCCAATACAGCATGAACTACCGCATTTTTGAAGAGTATCATTCCTTTAAGTATGATTCTGCCTTTATTTATGCCAGCAACATGATAGGGCTCTCAAATAAATACGGGAGCAAACCGCACATGATTCAAAGTACACTTTTATTGGGCGGTATTCTATTAAATTCTGGTTTATACAAGGAGGCCTTTGACCAATTGTTAAAAATCGACACAAATGGGGTTTCGGATCGTTTGAAGTCAGACTATTTTATATTGGAGGCACGGGTGAATGCAGGCATTGCGGATTACGACAACGACGCTGTTTTTGCAAAAGCTTATCGTGAAAGATCTGATGCATATTTCAAAAAAGCAAATCACACCGACCCTCCTAACAACTTCGAAAAGACAATAGACCTCGCATTTAACGCAGACTCGTCCAAGAAAAAGGGATTGAGCCCGGATTTCTTCTTTAATTTGATAACTCAACGCAATCTTAGCGCACACAATATTGCTATGGTTTCTACCAGGATCAGTTACGCCTATACCGGTGAGGACAGAATTCGTTTCCTGGCACTGGCTGCCATAAACGATATCCGTTCCTCCACAAAAGAAACGCTGGCCATTTTTCTTCTGGGACAAGAGTTATTTAAGTCGGGCAGGACCAAGGATGCCTATCTTTTTATGCAGGAGGCGGTCAGAAATGCCCGATTTTATGGGGCACGGGGGCGTCAAGTTCAAATAGAGTCCATTTTACCTCTTATCGCCGGTAAACTATTAAGTGAGAAGCAACGGGAAAGAGATAAATTGCTAACAGGTTTCTTACTATTTTGTACGATCGCGGTATTTCTGTTCTTCTTACTATTCATTTATAGGAAGCAAATGCTCCGGATAAAGGCAAATGACAGGATAATCAGCGAAAAAAATAAAGAGCTGGAGGTTGTGAACGAAAAGCTATGGGAATCCTCCCGAATAAAGGAGGAATTTATCGGGTTGTTTTTTAAAAGCTGCTCCTCCTATATTGAAACGCTCGAAAAGGTAAAACGCAAAATTCAGCATAGCATCAAGCTTGAACGATACCAGGAAGTGGACGCTATTTTGAATAATGTTAAAATAGAACGTGAAAGGGATAACCTGTATGAAACCCTTGATAACATGTTTCTAACTTTATTTCCAAACTTTATTACTTCATTCAACGGGCTTTTAAGCGAAAAAGATCAAATCTGGCCGAAAGAAGACGAAACCCTCAATGCGAGCCTGAGGATATTTGCGTTAACAAGGCTCGGAATAAATGAGCTTGAAACGATTGCCAAAATCCTTAATTATAGCGTCAGTACGGTATACACCTATAAGGTGCGTATAAAATCCAAAGCTATAGTCAGTGCTGAACAGTTTGAGAAAATGATTATGGAAATTAAGTTTACGGATGGCAAATAGCCAAATGAACAAGTCTTGAAACTGCACATCCTAAACAGTATTTTACAACATTTAATTGCGTCCCAACTTCAATAGATCAGATAGAATGGTTTATTGTAAACCTGGATGCCGACCTATATGGATGAAAGTCTTAAAAAAGAAATCTCAGATAGAGTTTAATCAGTATATACAACTACAAAGGTTAAATAGATAAATAGTGTATGTAATATTGTATGTGATGAAATAAAAAAAGCTGTAAGTGGTTGACTTACAGCTTCAAAATTTTAGTACTTGTACCCAGAGCCGGGGTCGAACCGGCACGGCCTTGCGACCACAGGTGTTTGAGACCAGCGCGTCTACCGATTCCGCCATCTGGGCCTGGTTTTAGCTGAACTTGGATTAATTCGTTCAAAACCGGGCTGCAAATGTATTTAAACTCTCTTTAATCCGCAACAAATATTTTTGCCTGTAATAAATATCCAGTATCTCATTCAGCCGGCTTTCCTTTGCCGTATCGTCCAGCTGGGCATATCCGGTGGTAAGATGGTGCAGCTTTTGATTGATATCTCCGTCAACAGCAAGCACTTCCGCATTGATGCCGGCTAACTGACCGGCATCATCCACTTCCATTAAGCGCTCGTTCAGGTCCATCATTTCCATCAAAAAATCAGAAGGCAGGGCAGGCTTTGCGCCATCGACCAACAATTCATGCTGGCGTAAAATATATTCCAGGCGTTTATTCGGGTCGCTTAGTGTTTGCCAGGCTTTGTTGTTGATGGTAGACAGCTCCAGTATTTCCTGCTGCTTCTCGTCATCCTCATTGGCATAAAAATCGGGGTGATATTGCTTGCTCAGTTCATAGAACTTCTTTTTGAGCAGGGCAACATCTGGGTGGAATGACTCGGGCACGTTGTAGAAATCGAAATAATTGATCATGCTGTAAAATTAAAGCTTATACCACGAATTGCACGAATTTTATCGAATTAGGCAAATGCTACTTATGAGTAGGATCTTATAAGTGGTAATTCGTGTCCTACATTCGTGAAATTCGTGCCTAATTATCATCTTTGTGCATGAGTTTGTTTGACCAGATACGGCAAAAGCCGTTCTTTATATTGGGCCCTTGTGTAATGGAAAACCAGGAACTGCTTTATACAGTTGCTGAAAAAGTGGCCGAAATAGGGCAGAAGTACCCGGTAACCGTAGTTTTTAAATCTTCGTTTGATAAAGCTAACCGTACCTCTATCCACTCGTACCGCGGACCGGGCATTGAAAAGGGCATGGAGATGCTGCAAAAGGTAAAGGGAAAATTTAACCTGCCCGTTATCACGGATATCCATGAGCCGTATCAGGCGGCCATGGCTGCTGAAGTGGTTGATATTTTGCAGATACCGGCTTTTTTATGCCGCCAGACCGATCTGCTGGTCGCGGCAGCAAAAACAGGGAAAATAGTTAATGTTAAAAAAGCACAATTTCTTTCGGGACAGGATATGTTTTATCCTGCTCAGAAAGTAGTTGAGGCCGGCAATGATCAGGTGATCCTGACCGAGCGCGGCAATATGTATGGGTATAATAACCTGGTGGTTGATTTCAGGAATATTTACGATTTGAAGAAATTCGGGCATCCCGTTTGTATGGATTGCACCCATTCGGTACAGCGCCCGGGTGGGGCAGGAGGCAAAACCGGGGGCGACCGTACCTTTGTGCCCATGATGGCCCTGGCTGCCAAGGCTTTTGGTGCCGATGGCTATTTTATGGAAACGCACCCCGACCCTGACAATGCTTTGAGCGATGGGCCGAACATGGTAAGGCTGCATGAATTGGAAGAAACGATTAAGCCACTGATATCGTAGAGGTTATACGTATGACGTTTTACGTTGTACGTTTTTTTTGAAGCATAACGTACAACGTAGTACGTATCACGTAAAACGTAAATGAAAGACATAGCCAAAAGAGTATTTGATATTGAAATTGAGTCGCTGAAAGAAGTAGCGGGCTTTGTTGGTGATGAGTTTACGGCTGCTGTGAATGCCATTTTAAATTCCAAAGGTAAACTGATCGTGGCCGGCGTGGGAAAATCAGGCCTTATCGGCCGGAAAATAGCGGCTACGCTTGCCAGTACGGGAACGCCCAGCTTTTTTCTGCATCCGGGCGAGGCTTTTCATGGCGATTTGGGTATGGTAGAGCCGAATGACCTGGTAATCCTGATCTCTTATTCGGGAGAAACAGATGAGGTGCTGAAGATCATCCCGTTTTTAAAATGGAACAAGAACAGTATTATCGGCATTACCGGTAACCCCAATTCTACCATAGCAAAAAATAGCGATCATCATCTGAATGTTTGTATCACCCGTGAAGCTTGTCCGCTTGAACTGGCGCCAACCTCATCTACCACGGTTACCCTGGTAATGGGTGATGCGCTGGCAGTAGCACTGATGGAAGCGAGGCAGTTTCAGCATGAGGACTTTGCAAGGTTCCATCCGGGAGGAAGTCTTGGCCGTAAGTTACTGGTAAAAGTAAAAGACCTTATGCGGAGGGATAATTTACCTTATATTAATAAAAATGCTTCGTTTACGGAGATGCTGCTGTGTATGTCGGAAGGAAAGCTGGGGCTGGTGATAGTGGGCAATTCCGATAGAATAGAAGGGGTGGTAACTGACGGCGACCTGCGCAGGGCATTAGTACGCAACCCGGATACTTCGCAACTGGTGATCAGCGAAATGATGACCGCGAACCCTGTAATTATCGACCCGGAGGAATACATCAGTCAGGCAGATCAGTTAATGATCGAAAAAAAGATCGCCACTATACTGGTTGGATCTGCTGGAAGCAGAACTATATCGGGTGTATACCAGATCTATAACGGATAATCTTTGTTGAAATGTTGAAGAGGTTTTAGACGTCGCAGATGTTATAAAAGTTGTAAAAGATAAAGAGGTTGTAGATGTAGAATAAATAACTTTCAGCCTTGCAACTATTCCAACCTCTTCAACCTTTCCAACCTCTACAACTATTCCAACTTTTCAACTTCCCCAAACAACCTTTTGCAAAATATGGGCGTAATGCTAATAACATTCACCTGTTTAAAGCATGTTTAAAAGGTTTTTCAAAAGATCATTCGACATTTTATTTTCCTTATTTATTATGCTGTTTGTTTTTAGCTGGCTATACCCCATACTGGCTATACTGATCAAACTGGAATCGGCAGGTCCTGTGTTTTTTGTACAAATACGCACCGGGCGTAACAATCGAAATTTTAAGTGTTACAAATTCAGGAGTATGTATATTAACGGCGATGCGGATAAAAAACAGGCGACATTAAACGATCACCGCATTACACGGATCGGTTGTTTTATGCGCAAGACCAGTCTGGACGAGCTACCGCAGTTTTTTAATGTGCTGATCGGCAATATGTCGATAGTAGGGCCGAGACCGCACATGGTTGTTCACACAATGGAATATTCACAGCTGACTGAAAAATATAAGGCAAGGCATACCTTAAGACCCGGTATTACCGGCTGGGCACAGATACTAGGCCTCAGGGGTGAAGTAAAGTCGCCCGAAGCAATGCTGAAACGTGTAGATGCTGATGTGTGGTATCTGAAAAACTGGTCGTTCCTGCTCGACCTTAAAATTATTTTTCTTACCTTTTGGATCACCCTTAAAGGTGATAAAAATGCCTATTAATAACCCAATGCCCGTATATCTTGACCAAATGAACCGCGCCATAGAACTGCCGGACACGCCTAAAAGGATCATCTCATTAGTGCCTTCCCAAACCGAATTATTATTTGATTTGGGTTTGGATAAGGAAATTATTGGCGTTACCAAATTCTGCATTCATCCAGCAGACCATGTTAAACAAAAACTAAAAATAGGTGGAACTAAAGATTTAAATATCAAACTGATAAATGAATTAAACCCTGATCTGATCATTGGTAATAAAGAAGAGAATGAGCAAAGTCAGGTAGAAGAACTGATGCAGAACTTCCCGGTATGGATGAGCGATATTGCTGATCTCTGCGGTGCCACAGACATGATACGAAGGGTAGGTGAACTGGTTGGCAGAAGTAATGAGGCCTCTAACCTGATACGGTCTGTCAATACCGGTTTTGAGCAATTAAAACCCATAAAACACAACATCCGTGTTGCTTATTTGATATGGCGTAAACCTTATATCATAGCCGGAAAGGGGACTTTTATTGACGATATGCTACAGAAATGCGGCTTTACCAATGCTTTCGACACCGAAAGATATCCCGAGGTTTCTGCGGAACAGTTAATAGAAGCTCAGCCTGACGCTATTTTGCTTTCGTCAGAACCTTACCCGTTTAAAGAAAAACATACTAATGAGTTCAAAATCTTGCTGCCCGATGCTAAGATCAAACTGGTTGACGGTGAGCTATTTTCGTGGTACGGCAGCCGTTTATTGCATGCGCCAGGGTATTTCAGGGACCTGATTAAGCAGTTGACTAAGTTGGATTAAGTTGATTAAGTTTTAGCGAGGATTGGTGTAATCTTTCTGTATCGGTGTAATCATTTGTCAAAAAATAATCCGTGTAATCCATATAAATAATTATCTTTGCCGACTCTTAAAAATCCTAAAGCGGAAGTGGCGTAATTGGTAGCCGCACCAGACTTAGGATCTGGCGCCGCGAGGCGTGGGGGTTCGAGTCCCTTCTTCCGCACAGCTTAAAACCCGGTCAAATTGGCCGGGTTTTTTGTTTTAGGTTCACTACAAAGGGAAGTAGCTATCAACCGGAGCTTTAGTTTAAAAATACAATCATTGCTGACATAGGGCTGTCATTACCCGTGCTTTTATTTGTATTGTAATCAAACTTAAAACAAACAGATCATGGAAAACAACTTAACCGACCAGCAAGTAAAAAGTCCGGTAAACGGGTTCAATAGTACCAATGCCATGCTAAATCACTGGCAGGGGCACCGCAAATTGACAAGGCAAGTGATTGAAGCCTTCCCGGAGGATAAATTATTTAATTATTCCATTGGCGGGATGCGGAACTTTGCCTTGATGGCGAAAGAGCTAATCAGCATAGCAGATGCCGGTATTCAGGACCTTTTCCAGAACAACCCTACGCCGATAGCCAACCTGGGGCATAAGTCGGGAAGATCATTAGGCTGTACCAAAGAGGAGATTTTGAGCTTATGGGATGACGTGACCTATAAAATAGATACGCTTTGGCCCATGATACCGCAGCAGCGTTTCCACGAAACGATGAAGGCTTTTGGCGAATATGAGGGAATAACCTCCGATATCATCCTGTATTGGATTGATAATGAGATCCATCACCGGGGGCAGGGCTATGTTTATTTGCGGTCGTTGGGAATTGAGCCACCGGCTTTTTGGGACAGGTATTAAGATTGCATAATGCTTCTGTCAAATTGCAGATTTGTGTTTGGGGCTGAATGGCTTTACTTATATTTGTATCAATCTATTCAACCCCTTAAAAAACACCCGAAATGAAAACTAACATAGGTATCACCGAAGCAAACAGGAAGGCCGTTGCCACTCAATTAGCAAAATTATTAGCTGACGAATATGTGCTTTATACAAAAACCCGTAATGCACACTGGAATGTTGAAGGACCGGATTTCCATTCCATGCACCTGTTTTTCGAATCACAATATGACCAACTGGACGAGATCATGGACAGCGTGGCTGAGCGAATGCGCATGATAGGCCATTACGCTCCTGCTACCTTAAAAAGCTTTTTACAGCTGACCCATTTAGCCGAACTGACTGAAAGAACTAATGACAGCAAGGGGTTTATCCGCGAACTGGTAGAAGATCATGAAAGCATTATTGAATTTATAAGGGGAAATATTAACCCGTTTGCCAATGATTATCATGACCTGGGCACCAGTGACTTTGTGACCGGCCTGATGGAAGACCATGAAAAGATGGCCTGGATGCTGCGTTCACATTTAAAATAATAGCTACAAAAGTTATAAATGAGGGCGGGTAGCGAATGTTACCCGCCTTTTATATTTTAAACATATTATAAATGAAAATTTTAGGACTTATAGGTGGTACCAGCTGGGTGTCCACCATTGATTATTACAGGCTGATCAACGAGGGTATTAATGCCCGTTTAGGCGATCTGAACTTTGCCGAATGTATCATCCATTCTTTTAATTACCAGGATATCAAACGAAATAATGACGCGAATGATTGGGATAACACCCTCGCCATGATGACCTTAGCAGGCCAGAACCTGAAAAACAGCGGTGCAAAAGCGATTGTGCTATGTGCTAATACGATGCATAAAATAGCCGACGACCTGGAACGGAATATACAACTGCCGGTAATCCATGTGGCTGCTGTAACAGCCGCCGCCGTTAAAACTGCGGGTTATAAAAAAATGGGTGTGCTGGGTACCAAATTTACCATGGAACAAGCATTCTTCCGGGATAAGTTTACTGAAAAGGGGATAGACATTGTAATCCCCGGTGATAAAGAACGCGACCATATCCATTACACTATTTTTGAAGAGCTGGGCAGAAATGTTTTTAAGCCTGAGACCAGGGAGTTCTATTTAAACATTATGCAGCAATTGATAGAGGAGGGTGCAGAGGGTATCATATTAGGTTGTACCGAAATACCGATGCTGATCAGTCCGGAGGATATAGCTATTCCTCTGTTTGATACCATGCGAATCCATGCTCAAGCTGCGGTTGAGTTTGCTTTAAGCTAACAATATTATAAATCCTTATTTTTATTTGGATTTATTCTAAATAAGGATTTACTTTGTTTTAATAACACTGTAAATTCTTCACCATGAAAAAACAAATTCTGTTTGCCTGCTTGCTTATTTTAAACTGTATAACTGCATTTGCACAATCAAAGCTGGAGCAGGACAGGCAGGCTATCCGTTCATTAGGCGGTTTTTATAAGGTTACTTTTGATTATACGGAGACATTTGCGCCTGATACAGCTTATCGCTTTCATCCCAAATATCATTCGTGGGGGTATGAGTGGGCGGTGGTTGAGGAAGATTCGCCTAAGAAAATCGTGATACAGCATTTACTGGTGACGGGTGATAGCTCGGTAATCAAACACTGGCGCGAAGACTGGGTTTATGAGGACAATAGCATGCTGGCATTTGATAAAGACAATACCTGGAAGAAAGTTAAGCTTGCCACAAATGAAAGCAAGGGTCGCTGGGTTCAAAAGGTTTACCAGGTGGATGATAGTCCGCGTTACGAAAGCATTGGCACCTGGGTACATGTAGATGGCCGGCACCAATGGCAAAGCGATTGCGATTCGCCGCTGCCACGGAGAGAGTTTACTAAACGTAACGACTACAATGTGCTGCACAGGGGCAACAGGATATACCTCACCAACAAGGGATGGATGTTTGAACAGGATAACCAAAAGATAATCCGCTCGGATAAAGGCGACCAGTTACTGGCCCGCGAAAAAGGCTATGAGGAATTTACTAAAGCTGATGAAGCCAAATTTGCTTATGCACAAGGCTGGTGGAAACAACAGCAGGCTTACTGGACGGTTGTACGTAAGGTGTGGGACGATGTATATAACCAATACGGCGTGATCAAATTAAAAGAGAAACAGGACGGCAAGCTATTGTTTGAAAAATTATTCGATATGGCCGATCAATCAGTTAAAGAAAATTGGAATGCTGCAAAAAGCAAAACCAATACGCACAAAGTGATCATGGATTATATTACCACCACCATTTAATGTCTGAACTATGTGCGATGCAAAAGTAATCAGTCAAAAGAATGCCGTGGTGATCAGTCGCTGCTCAGAGTGCAGATGTATCTTCATCTGGAACAATAACCTGGTGCTTAGTTTTACGCCAGAGCAGTTTGTCCAGTTCAGGGGATTTACAGCAGATCTCGATTTTGAAGAGTTCACATTGCCATTTCCTGACGGAAAAGAACGTGTGGTGATGCGGACGCCTGTTAATGATATCCAGCTGGCTTTTACACCCGATGAATGGGAAGATTTCCATTCCGCTATGGAGGAAGCAGTATATATGCAGGAAATATATTCGCTGATGGAAAAGGAATAGCGATTTTTTATATTTGCTGATATCTCAACCAATATGGACCAGCAGATCATCCCAATGCTTGCTTATGAAGACGGCGTTAAAGCCATGAACTGGCTTTGCCAGGTTTTTGGTTTTACTGAAAAGACCAAATGGCTTGACGATGCCGGCCGGCTAAGCCATGGCGAAATAGCGATGGGGGAGAACATCATCATGCTGGCGGAACCGACGCCCGATTATCAAAGCCCAAAGCATCATCGCGCGGAATGTAAAGCCGCTGCAAAATGGTCGGAAGTGCCATATATCATCAACGGCGTTTTGGTGTATGTGGATGATATTGAAAGCCATTTCAAAACTGCGCAGGCAGGAGGGGCCACTATTCTATCAGCAATAGAGACCGGCGGACCGGGCACACGTTATCGTGCCGAGGATATTGAAGGCCAGCGCTGGATGTTTATGCAAAAATCCTGATCACCACCATTTCAGCGGAAACTTGATTTTATCTACGGAGCTCACCACCAGGTCGGGCTTAAAGGCATAATGGCTTAAGGTATCTTTACTGGCAATGCCTGATAGTACCAAAATAGTTTTATAACCCATTTGCACACCGCCCTGTATATCGGTTTCCATGGTATCACCCACAACGGTTGTCTCGGCTGTTTCGAGGCCTAAATATTTGCGTGCGGACCTCATCATTACAGGGCTTGGCTTGCCGGTAACAAATGCCTTGCGGCCTGTGGCTTCTTCTATCATGGCTGTGGTAGCCGCAATACCCAGGTTATTCCAGCCTGGTTTTTTTGGCGATGGATCGCGGTTGGTGGTGATGAATTTAGCACCGGCGAGTATCATATCTACTGCCCGCTGCACCATTTCTAAAGTAAAATTCCGCCCTTCACCTAAAACAACAAATTCGGGGTCACTGTCAACCAGCTTGATGCCATTTTCATGCAAGCTGGTTAGCAGGCCGCCTTCACCCAATACGTAGGCTGTTGTACCGCCGGGACTTTGGTCGCCCAAAAATTTACCGGTCGCCATGGCGCTGTTATAAACATGATCTTCCGTCACTTCGATGCCCAACCGTTTGAGCTTGCGGACTGTTTCAATCCTTGTCCGCTGGCTGTTATTGGTCATGAAAGTAAAAGGAATGTTGTTTTTTAAAAGGTTATTTATAAATATATCTGCGCCTTCTATCAATGTTTCGCCACTGTAAATGACGCCATCCATATCGATCAAAAGTCCGTGTTTCATAATCAATTGTTTTGTGTTAATAATCAGGTACTTAAATCTTCCCTATTATGTAATCCAAAGATAAACATCTATTTGTTTAAACAGAAAATGCGTTGTCATAAACGAATCAAAACCGGCTATTTATTGACAATATTGTTGATAAGTTTATAGTTTGTTAATAAGTCAGCAAATGAAACAGCCGTCATTGTAACAGTTATGTGGTTTTATTGGCGGTGTAAAACCAGAATAGTAAATTGCTGTCCTGTTCAATTTAAACCACATGAAGAAGACTTTATCTATCTGTTCTGTTATTTTAGTAATGATCGCTTTTGCCGGTAAGGCATCTGCGCAGAAACTACCGCAATTATTGATCCGCCTGGATGATATCGGCATGAACCACTCGGTAAATATGGCAGCCAAAGCCGTAGCAGAAACCGGTATGCCGGTCTCCGTGTCTATTCAGTTTGCCTGCCCGTGGTACCAGGAAGCGGTTGCGGTGTTAAAGAATCATCCAAATGTTTGCGTTGGTGTTCACCTTACCCTGACGGCCGAATGGAAATATTATCGCTGGGGACCTGTTTTGGGTCGCTCAGCAGTACCAAGCCTGGTGGATTCACTCGGTTATTTTCATTCTACGGACCGGGCTTTTGAGCACGGGCATTATAAAATAGAAGAGGTAGAAAAAGAACTGTCGGCTCAAATTGAAAGAGCATTACATTCTGGTATCAAGATTACTTATGTAGATCCGCATATGGGCGTGGCACTATCAACACCGGAACTGCGTGCGCTGACTGAGAAACTTGCCAAAAAATATCATCTGGCTATATCAACTTTGAGCAACGTGACCTATTACGGCGAAACTTATAAAGAAATGTGGGGCGAACCGATCGCTACCAAAAAATCAACCTTTATGGATTATGTGGAGCATCACCTGAACCCTGACCGGCCTAATCTTATGGTGATCCACGCCGCTACGCCAAGCCCGGAGATGGATGCCATGATGGACGATAACAGCAAGCTGATGAGCGACGCTGACGGTAATTCTACCGTAAGCAAACACCGGCAAACCGAACTCAACATGATCTTATCACCTGATTTTACCAGCTTAAATGGCAAAAAATTCGATCTGACCAATTATGCAGAGTTGCTAAAAGGCAAAGACATCAGTATGCCAAAAGCAAGCAAGGTAGTTTGGCCGGTGAAAAAGTAAGGAGTAAAAATCCCGTTGTCATTTCGAACGAGGGACGAGGAGAAATCTTATCCACCATACATAGTCCCTCTTGCAAGTTGTATAAGATTTCTCTCTATCGTTCGAAATGACAATCCGATTGATGTTTCTCCATCCACCAAAATTTCTATACTTTTAGCTTACAATGGAAGCTAAGAACAATAAAAAGACCATCCGGGCATGGGCCTTTTTCGACTGGGCCAACTCGGCCTATAACCTGGTTATCACGTCCACCATTTTTCCGGCTTATTATGTGGCTATCACCAATGATGATAAAACAGGCAATCATGTCACGTTTTTCGGTCATAGCTTTGTGAATACCGCTCTGTCTGATTATACCCTGGCCGCGGCTTACCTTGTTATTGCGCTGCTGCTGCCCATCCTTACTTCTATTGCCGATTATCGCGGCAACAAGAAGATATTCATGCAGTTTTTTACGTGGATAGGTGCGGTATCCTGTTGTATGCTGTATTTTTTTAAGTTCGACACGCTGCAAACCAGCATGATCTTCTTCGGACTGGCGGCGATAGGGTACAGCGGAGGATTTGTGTTTTATAACTCTTACCTGCCCGAAATTGCTACTTTAGATATGCAGGACCGTGTGAGCGCCAAAGGTTTTACTTATGGCTATATCGGTAGTGTGATACTGCAGCTGGTGTGCTTTGCCTTTGTGCTGAAGCCGGATTGGTTTGGCATCGTCGATAAATCATTCCCTCCCCGGTTGTCCTTTTTATTGGTAGGCATCTGGTGGATCGGCTTTGCTTATATTCCTTTTACTGTTTTGCCAAAGGGTAGTCCCAACGCTCAATCGCATCAGCATGATCTGATACGCGGTGGCTTCATCGAATTGGGCAAAGTATGGAAAAAGGTAAAAAGTATGCCTGTGCTGAAACGCTACCTTCCGGCATTTTTCTTTTACTCTATGGGCGTGCAAACCATTATGCTGGTGGCTACCAGCTTTGGTGCGAAGGAATTGAAGATGGAAACCAGCTCGCTGATACAGATCATTCTGATCATTCAATTGGTAGCTATCGGTGGTGCCACGCTGATGTCGAGACTGTCTGACAAATACGGTAACGTCAAAGTGCTTGCCTTTGTCGTTTGTATCTGGATAGGAGTGTGTATCGCTGCTTATTTCACTACTACGTCAACAGAATTTTACGTTATTGCCATTGTTGTAGGTTTAGTGATGGGTGGTATTCAATCCCTTTCGCGCTCCACTTATTCCAAACTCATACCACAGGATATTCCTGATACAGCCTCGTTCTTCAGCTTTTATGATGTGACCGAAAAGCTGGCTATTGTAGGGGGTATGTTCAGCTTTGGCTTGGTGGATGACATTACCAACAGCATGCGTAACTCCACGCTGGTACTGTGCAGCTATTTTATAGTTGGATTGATCCTGCTGAGCTCTTTGTTAGCATATCAGAAGAAAAAACCGGTTACTGCCGGGAATTAATCTACCTGATTATCCAAATTATTTTTAATAATTTCATACAGCCAATTATCAGATCTGTATGAAAGATAAACCTGTAAAAAAAGATTCGGGACGAAGAAGCTTTTTGAAAAATGTGAGCCTGGGCAGTACGCTTGCCTTTGTGCCTTTCAATTTCCTCAAAATAGCGGATGATAAGCTTGAACCCAAAGCTCCCGAAGCTGAAATTTCCGACAAACGGTCATACAACGCCCCTTACACAGGCGAATATTTAAACCGCATCGCTTTTCCCATCGGCGGCATGGGAGCCGGCATGTTTTGCCTGGAAGGCACAGGCGCCGTTTCACAGGTATCCGTACGCCATCAGCCAGACATGTTTAATGACCCGGGAATGTTTGCTGCTATCTCGGTAAAAGGCATTTCCAATGGTGCTAAATTATTGGAAGGCCCGGTACCTAATTGGAAAAAATTTGGGTTACACGAATCGGCATTGGGATTGGGAGGTTCAACCATTGGCCTGCCACATTTCCAGGGCTGCAGTTTTAAAACCGAGTTCCCTTTTTGCCAGCTGGATCTGACTGATAAGGATATACCATTGACTGTATCGCTAACCGGATGGAGCCCTTTCATCCCGACAGACGAGAACAATTCGGGGTTACCGGCAGGCGCTATAGAATATCATTTTACAAATACGGGTACATCCGCAGTCGAGGCGATATTTTCCTTTAATGCCAAGAATTTCTTAAGATTAGATAATGGTCAAAATAGCATTAAGCCGATAAAAAATGGCTTTGTATTATCCGAAGCAGGTACTAAGGAAAAACCTTATCCCGCCGGCTTTGCCATTTTTACGCAGGATGATAATACCAAAGTCGACCATTGCTGGTTCAGGGGTGGTTGGTGGGACCCGATGACCATGGCCTGGAATGCAGTAAAGAACGGAGAGGTGAAAAGCAATCCACCTGTACCTGCCGATGCGCCGGGAGCGAGTTTGTATGTTCCATTCAAATTATCGCCCGGCGAGAAGAAGACGATCAGACTGATGATGGTTTGGTATGTACCAGATTCTAATTTAACTTACGGCGACAAGGGCAAACCCAAACAAAATTGTGACCCGGCAAGTGGCTGCTGTAATACACCTGCGGATATTCAACTGGATAAATATGATACGGGCTTTAACGGGCAATTTTATAAACCCTGGTACAGCAAACAATTTGCCGACATCAACGCGGTTGCCGATTATTGGCTAAAACAATATGATGATCTCCGGAAAAAATCGGAATTGTTTAGCAAGACGTTTTATAATAGCAGCCTACCGCCTGAGGTAGTAGAAACGGTGGCAGCTAACCTGACCATTC
>JBEHXM010000073.1:0-26139 GCA_048498695.1 Bacteroidota bacterium | reverse complement strand
ATATACACTACACTATGAACACAGTTAATATCCCACGCCTTGACCTGAACACCTATATCAATGGAAATGCCGAAGAAAAGAAGCAATTTTCGGAAGCTATCGGTAAAGCCTTTAACGAAACCGGTTTTGTTACCATTACCAATCATGGACTAAGCAAACAACTGATCGATAAATTGTATGAGCAGGTAAAAGAATTATTCAAGCTGCCCGAAGCGACCAAAACCAAATACGAAATACCGGGCCTGGCTGGTCAGCGTGGCTATACCGGCAAGAGCAAGGAAACTGCAAAAGGCTTCAAAGTACCCGATCTGAAAGAATTTTGGCAGATAGGCCAAACCGTTACCGATAATGACCCTGTAAAAAATGATTACCCGGAAAATTTAGTGGTTGAAGAGCTGCCTGAGTTTAATCCCACCACACGCGAAGTGTATCAAAAGCTGGAAGACGCGGGTAAATACCTGCTGCGGGCCATTGCAGTTTATTTAAATCTGCCCGAGAATTACTTTGATGATAAAGTGCATAACGGCAACTCTATCCTGCGTACCTTACATTATTTCCCTATTGAAAACCCCGACGCACTTCCACCGGATGCGGTTAGGGCAGGGGCGCATGAGGATATTAACCTCATCACTCTTTTAATAGGGGCCAGTGCAGACGGGCTTGAACTGCTCACCCGCGAAAATGAATGGTTCCCGGTTAAGGCGCATGGTGAGGATGTGGTAGTAAATGTGGGGGACATGCTGCAGCGCCTGACCAACAATAAATTAAAATCGACCACCCACAGGGTCGTAAATCCGCCGCGTGAGCAAATGAAAAACTCACGTTATTCGGTGCCGTTCTTTTTACATCCAAAATCAGGAATGGACCTGGCCAGTCTTGACTCATGCATTGATGCGCAACACCCTAAAAAGTATAGCGACATGACTGCGGGCGAATACCTGGATGAGCGCCTGAGAGAGATAGGACTGAAGAAGTAGTTTGCAGTTTGAGGGGCAGTTGTACTTATTGATTTTTATATATTTCTATAAAACATCCTGTTATTTCATAAAACAAAAACCATTAAATATCTTAGCGGTGTAATGCAATTTAAACGCGCCTGCAAATTTATTCTAAACAAACTCCGAAACGAACTGCCACATCATTTATGCTATCATGGCATTGATCATACAATGGATGTTTACGGAGAGGCTGAAAGAATTGCAAAGGAGAAGAACATTTCTGATTATGAACAAAAATTGCTGCTAACCGCAGCATTATTTCACGATTCAGGATTTATTAAAACACGTAATGGGCACGAAGCAGAGTCATGCCTGATAGCGCGTGAATATTTGCCGGCTTATGGCTATCAACCCATTGAGTTGGAGTTGATATGCGATATGATCATGGCTACGCGGATTCCGCAGTCGCCGCAAACCTACCTCGAAGAAATATTATGTGATGCTGATCTTGACTATCTTGGGCGTGACGATTTTTTCTCGTTAAGTAACCGGTTGTTTAATGAACTATCTTTTGAGGGACTGGTAAAAGACGAGAACGAATGGGACAGGCAACAGACCAGCTTTATGCAGGGCCATCATTACCATACTGCAAATTCGATAAAATTGAGGCAGCCGAAGAAGGAAGAATATATTAAATTAGTAAAATCAAAACTCTAAATGACCATCGGTAAACATTCGATCATAGCCAGTGTAAAGGATGCTGTTTATATTATAGCAGGCATCCTCTTATGCGGCTTTGCCCTGAAAAGTTTCCTGGTGCCAAATGCATTTTTTGATGGCGGCGTTACCGGTATTTCCCTGCTGATACACGAGCTGTATCATATCAATATAGCCATCGTCATCTTAACTGTTAATATCCCTTTTATTATAATGGGCATATTCCAGGTAAACGGGCGGTTTGCATGGAAAACGCTGGCGGCAATTATCGGCGTGGGCATCTGCCTGCAGGTTATCCCGTATCCGGTTATTACCTCCGATAAATTACTGGTATGTATTTTTGGCGGTGTTTTTATGGGCACCGGTGTGGGCCTGGCCATACGCGGGGGTTGTGCGCTTGACGGGATAGAAGTGCTGGCCCTGTTCACTTTGAAGAGGAGCAGCTTTACCATAAGCGAGATCATACTGGGCATCAACGTTATTATATTTTCTATCGCAGCATTTAAGCTCGGCCTGCCCACAGCCTTATATTCTATCATGACCTATTATGCAGCCTCGCACGCTACCAATTTTGTACTGGAAGGGCTCGAAGAATATACCGGGTTTACCATTATATCAGGAAAGAGCGAACTGATCAAAGAAAAACTGGTAATGGATATGGGCAAGGGAATCACCATCTATAAAGGCGAGCGGGGGTTTTTAAAAAACAGTTTTGATGTAAGCCACCCGGTTGATATTATTTTTACCGTAGTAACCCGCCTGGAAATAAGACGCCTCAGAAATATTGTACAGAGTATCGACCCACATGCGTTTATGTTTACCGGCACGATAAAAGAAGCCGCAGGCGGTGTGCTTAAAAAACGGGCAAGACATTAGTTTAGTTGGATTGAGTTGAATGAGTTAGATTGAGTTGAATCAGTTGGATTCCGATAATTAGGGTATAGTATCCAAATGTAACTTAATCAACCACTCACTTAATCAACTTATTCAACCAATTACATTTACTCCACTACTTCGTAAACCACTACCGGTTTGGCTTTGTTTTTTAAGCTGATCTCGCCTATACGTTCCAACTTAAATGATTCCTTTGCTGTTTCGTAAACCTCTTCGGTCACAAGGATCTGCCCCGCTTTTGCTGCTGATTGCAGTCGTTGGGCCAGATTTACCGCATCACCGATAACCGTATAATCCAGACGTTTAAGAGATGCTGAACCGATATTGCCGGATATCATTTCTCCTGAGTTGATCCCGATGGATACTTCGGGCTGGAATTCACCTTTATGGGCAGTCAAGCCTTCTACCTTTTTTATTTGTTCCCTCGCAGCAAGTGCGGCATCAATGGCCCTGTCCAGATGATATTTCCCCCTGAAAACAGCCATCACAGCATCCCCCATAAATTTATCCACGTGGCCATTTTGTGCGATGATTTCCTTTACGATCAGGTCAAAAAGCTGGTTAATGATATTTACCACCTTATCAGCCGATACATTCTCTGTAATGGCAGTAAACCCACATATATCAATAAAAAGTACTGTCGCCTGTACCGTTTCATTTTCGAGTAGGCTTTTTTCGTATTCCTTGCTCGTCATAAAATTCAGTACATTTTCGTCCACATACATCTTCAGTATGTTGTTCTCCTTTATAGCGGCGAGGGTTGCGCGTGTTTGCAGTACATGCTGAAGCGTCTTTTCAATGGTTACATCCAGATCGTCAAAATCAACCGGCTTACACACAAAATCAAAGGCGCCGCGGTTCATTGCTGTCCGGATATTTTGCATATCGCCATAAGCAGAAACCATTACCGCCTTTAATATGGCGTTTGAATCGGCCAGGCGGTTCAACAGGGTAAGCCCATCCATCACCGGCATATTGATATCACTGAGCATCACGTCTACATCCGGATGTTCCAGTAATTTTTGCAGGGCATCTTCACCGTTTTGTGCAAAAACAAACTCGTAAATGTTTTCCCTGATCTTACGCCTGAATTTTTGCTTGACGAGTAATTCCAGGTCAGCTTCGTCATCTACAACAAGTATCTTAGCCATTATTTGCTAATCAATTAGGGATTTAAGTTTCTCTTTTAATAGTGTAAAGTCCAGCGGCTTGGTCAAAAAATCATTGGCGCCACGTTCCATCGCCTGCCGGTGATTTTCTTCATCGCCGTATGCTGTTATCATCATCACCATCGGCGGCGGGGTATCATACTCATGCCTGATGCGCGATAGCAGGTCCAGCCCGCTCATTCCCGGCATGTTGATGTCTGATAAGATGAGCACCACTTCGCTATGCTTGTCGTGCAGGTAATTCAGCGCATCTTCGCCCGATAAGGCAAAGTCGAATTCAAATTCGTGTTCGCGTATTTCTTTGCGAAACCTCTGCAAAAAAAGGGGCTGAACGTCAGCTTCGTCGTCAACGACAAGTATTTTCATATCACAGTTAAATATAGTTAATTAACTTATAAGGGTACGCTTATTTTAAACTCAGAGCCTTCGCCCGGCTTACTTTTTACATCAATTTTACCTGCATGAGCTTTTACCACGATATCATAGCTTAATGAAAGGCCCAGTCCAGTCCCTTCGCCTGTCGGCTTGGTGGTAAAAAACGGTTGCAATATTTTTTCTTTTATGTCATCAGGTATACCAGTACCATTATCCTTTACCACTATTTCAATGGATTTACCTTTCAAAACAGTGTTCACCTCAACGGTAGGTTTAAAATCGGGGCCAGCAGTTTTTTGCTTTTCTTTAACAGCATAAAAGGCGTTGTTGAACAAATTGAGCAATACGCGGCCAATATCCTGAGGTACCATCTCAGCCATTGGCAAACCCTCTGCAAAATGCGTTACCAGTTCGGAGTTGAATGATTTATCCTTTGCCCTTAAGCCATGATAGGCCAGGCGCAGGTATTCATCTGCCAGTTTATTAATGTCTGTCGGTTCCTTAACATTACTGCTGGCGCGGCTATGCTGCAGCATACCTTTTACTATCCCGTCGGCACGCTTGCCGTGATGCATGATCTTTTCGAGGTTTTGTTTGATATCCACCGCAATGGCCATGGCCTCTTCTTTATCGCCTTTTTTCAGTTCCTCCTCCATCTCATCTATCAGTTCAGAAGTCACCTCCGAGAAATTATTGACAAAGTTGAGCGGGTTCTGTATCTCGTGTGCAATACCGGCAGTCAGTTCACCTAATGAGGCCATCTTTTCCGATTGGATCAATTGTGACTGCGTAGTTTTCAGTTCCTGTAATGCTTCCTGCAGTTCGTCTTTTTGTGTTTGTAGTGCAACGGTGCGCTCCTGTACCAAAAGCTCTAACTCAGCCCTGCGCTCAGCACTGATGCGCAGCTCTTCCGACTGCTTTTTGGTAGTGGCCCATCTGCCGAATATCCAGACAAATGCAGCAATAACAGCCAATGCAAAATAGTTCTCATGCTCGCTGCAGAATACAGGAGCTATAAATTCTGCTATTGCTGTTATAAATGCTACAGCAGCTAAAGGAATGTTGGCATATAAATATGAACGCTGGGATTCAAAGTCCGGTTCTTTATCGGCAAAATAGATCAATCCACCCAATAACAATGCCCCTATAAGGTCACCTACTGCATCTTCAAGATATATAGCATTTACAATGTAGACCCCTATCACAAGCCAGCTTGCAGAAATCAATATTGTTCGCCATTTTGGATGAAGCACAAACGATGTCCGCAAAGATTTTTGCAGTCGTTTGAGAAGTAGAAAAGCAGCTAAAAAATAAAAAAATCCCATTCTTTATGAGTGCCTGTTTAAAACCTATGTTAAAGGCAAATCTATTATAAATTCCGAGCCTTCACCATCTTTGCTTTCAATATTTATTTTACCGCCATGAGCCTTTACCACGATATCATAAGTTAATGATAAACCCAGCCCTGTACCCTCACCTGTTGGCTTGGTAGTGAAAAACGGCTGCATGATCTTATCTTTGATAGCATCGGGAATACCTATGCCGTTGTCTTTTATTTTGATGATGACCTGCCCATTTTCGGTAGATGTCGTCACGGAGACCTCCGGTTTGTAATCCGGGCCGGCTGTTTTCTGCTTTTGATTCACCGCATAAAAAGCATTGGTAAACAGATTTAGCATTACCCGTCCTATATCCTGCGGGATCACATTTACTTTTGGCAGATGCTCGTCATAATTAGTGATCAGCCCGGCATTAAATGATTTGTCTTTTGCCCGCAAACCGTGATAGGCCAGGCGTAAATATTCATCAGCAAGTTGATTCATATCCGTAGGTTCCTTTTGTCCTGTCGAAGCGCGGCTATGTTCCAGCATCCCTTTAACAATACCATCGGCACGTTTGCCGTGATGACGTATCTTCTCCAGGTTTTGTTTAACATCAGCCGCTATCGTGCGGGCTTCTTCGGTATCGCCTTTGGCCAGCTCTTCTTCCATCTCATCTATCAACTCCGCGCTTACTTCACTAAAATTATTCACGAAATTTAGCGGGTTCTGTATTTCGTGTGCGATGCCGGCGGTCAACTCACCCAACGACGCCATTTTTTCGCGTTGTACCAGTTGGGCCTGGGTGGCCTTTAATTCAGTTAAAGCATCCTCGGCGCGTTTCTTTTCTGTTTGCAGCAGTATTAGGTCTTCTTTTGCCCGTAGAGCAAGAGCTTCGGATTTTTGCAAATCGAGAAAACGGGTATAGGTTTGGTCAAATACTTTTGCAAAGCGTATAAAAATATCGTGTGCCCGGGGCATAGGCTCATAAGTGATAAACAGCAGATAGCCATAGCTAAAAAAGGCGGCGTGGTTTACCTGGGACAGCGGTAATGCAATACCCGCATCTGAAAGAGACTTAAAATTATCCGCAAGACCGGGAAGTGCCGCCATGTAGCTGTAATGATTTTTCAGCACTTTCCCGCTTAGTTCTTCTACATATAGATCTTCACCGTTTTGTTCAGCGTTGATGACCTGCATCATGAATGAGTCCAGGTCATCGTCAGCCGGTAACCTGAAAGCCTGCTGCACTACACCGGCGGTGCATGTCCATACCGTAACCGCTTTTCGGTTCTCATCCCAAAGCTGAAAACCCGAGGTCCAGGTTGTTACTCCCAAAAGCTCTACTTGTTGAAATAATATAGAAGCGGCATCCTTCAGCTCAGAGCTATGCTGCATGGCCATAGTGCGGGCACGCACCCTTTCCAAAGCGAGCTGAATTTCGGCTTCTCTGGTCTGCGCCTCTGATTTTTTCAGATCCAGGAAACGGATATAAGCCTGCTCGAAAACTTTACTAAAGCGCTTTAATATTTCGGCATGTGTTTCTGAAAGTATTTGGCCGGTATGCGAAGGAATGGCAATACTTGAATTTTTTTGAAAGGCGGCAGACAATGCATAAGCTGTCCCCTGGCGTATTTGCTCCTTTCGGAATTCGGGCAGGTATTTGAAATCTGAATGTTCAAAGGCCCACTCCCAAAAATCCACTTTTTCTTCATAAGTCCACAACTTGCCCATATAATTATCCCCTCTTTTCCAGGCTTGTCCCCATTCGTTTATAAGCGGGTGGCCGAAAGGAACATATAGGGGCGGGGCATTCATATGCGCTGCCATAGCCGACCACATCATCATACCTTGTCCCTCATTGGCGGGCGTGCAGATTACAGCGCCCTCCATTACAACGCCAAGCTCCCGTAGCTTATCAGCAACAACGGCAACTACCTGGTCCAGCTCATCACTTTTATGCATCGCCAGTGAGCATGAGCGCACTTTTTCTAATGCAGCTTCTATCTCCAGGTCCCGGTTTTTTTTGGCTAACTGTTTTTCCAGTTCGGCATTTTTCAATTTAAGTAACTGTTCCTGTTTGCTGTTCATTGTTAACTAATTGGAAGTGTTATTACAAACAATGAACCTTCACCCTCAACACTATTAACCTGTATGGTGCCTCCATGCCCCTTCACAATCATATCATAACTTAAGGATAGGCCCAGGCCAGTCCCTTCGCCTGATGCTTTGGTGGTAAAGAATGGCTGCATGATCTTTTCCTTTATGCTTTCAGGGATGCCTATCCCATTATCTTTCACTTTAATGATCACATTTCCGTTTTCTGATGTGGTGGCCACGGATACTTCGGGTTTATAATTACCGTCAAGCGTTTTTACTTTTTTATTAACGGCATAAAAGGCGTTATTAAAAAGATTAAGCAACACCCTGCCCACTTCCTGCTGCACCACATTTACTTTGGGCAGATTAGGATCAAAATGGGTGGCCATATCGGCGTTGAATGATTTATCCTTAGCTCGCAGGCCGTGAAAAGAGAGCTTTAAAAACTCATCGGCAAGCACATTCAGGTTGATCAATTGCTTTTCACCTGTATTAGCGCGCGAATGCTGGAGCATTCCCTTCACAATAAAATCAGCCCGTTTGCCATGCTGGTTTATTTTTTGCTGATTTTCCCTAATGCTGGCGGCTAAGGATGTGACTTCGTTCAAATTTCCGTTACTGATCTCCTGCTGCATCTCATCGATCAACTCGGTGTTTACTTCCGAAAAGTTATTTACAAAGTTGAGGGGGTTCTGTATCTCATGTGCAATGCCTGCGGTGAGCTCTCCTAATGAAGCCATTTTTTCAGACTGTATCAATTGCCGCTGGGTAAGCTGCAGGTCGCCCAGGGCCTTGTTGGTCTCGTCGCGCTGATCTTCAATAATTTTTTTCTGCTTGCTTAACAGGATATTGGCTTTCTGTTTCTGGCGATTGTTCCTGAGCAGGATAATAACCGTTCCAATGATCACTGCGATCATAACAGCAGCACCGATCAAAAAGTTACGCTGTGCTTTTTTATCCTGGTTAAGCGCAGTGATCTGCGCCTGCTTTTTTGCAAGGTTATAATTATACAGCAGTACACTGGTTTGATTGGTAACCTGTGCACTCGACATGCTATCGCGATAGCTGATATAGAGCACATGGTATTTATAAGCATTGGCGAAATCCTTTTTCAGGGCATAGGCACTGGTCAACGCTTCGCTGTTATCGCGTTTAAATTCTATGGTCCCGGTTTTGTTGGCCGCTTCCAATCCTGCTTTTCCGTAATAAACACCGCTGTCAGGCTTGTTCACTTGGTTGTAGGCACGTGCCAGTACGCCATCTATCCATGCCACACCTTCGGTATCATTAATTTGTTTGGCCAGTTGGAGCGAATGGAAACCGTATTTAAAAGCCATTGGCATATCGCCGCTTCTTACATATACATCGGCCAGGTTACTTTCAACCAATTCTATCAAATAGGGAGTGTTATTTCCAAACGCGAGTTGTTGTTTATAAGCTTTGATCGCCTCGGGATAATTACCCAGTAAACGATAGCGCTCGCCTATGTTATTATATAGATTGCTTGTGAGTATTTTATTGCCAAGCATTTTATTTGCTTCCAGCGCTTTTTTATAGTAGATCAATGAGCTTGGCTGGTCGCCAAGAACAGTGTAAAGCCCGGCCAGGTTTGTCCAGGACAAAGCCAGCTCATTTAGATCTTTTGCTTCTTCGCCGGTTTGGATTGATTTTAATACCCAATCCATTGCCTTGGGATAATCACTCAGTGAGGTTTGATAAGAGGCTGCTACTATCCGCTGCATACGTGCAATCACCTTTTTGTCGGTCAATTTTTCGGCAACTGAGTCTGCTTGGAGATAATAAGCAAGAGATTGTTTATTGTCTGTTTGTTGTTTAGCCCTGCCGAAACCATATAGAACATTCACTAAAAGTACCTTGTCTCCGGTTTTTTCCGCTATCGCAGATGCCTGGTTAAGCAGGACATACATTTGTGCCTTTTTACCTTTCGACGACAGCGAAAGAGCCTGGCCAACCAATGCATAGCCTTCGCCCAATTGGTAGCCGATTTTCCGGGATATCAAAAGCGCTTCATTGGCAAACGTATCGATCTGTGCAGTAGATAATGATCCGCTCAGCGCCAGTTGATTCAACCGGTTTACCCTGAAGGTATCAGGCCGCGGATGTTCCTTTAGCTGTTGCCGTAATTTATTGATCACAAGCTCCTGCCCGTTGGAATGAATAAAGCAGGCAGTCAGGAAAAGGAATAGCAATAATTTTTTCATGTGATGTTAATTTAGAATAGGTAATTTGATTATAAATTCCGCGCCGTTGCCCTCCGAACTATTTATGTCAACGCTTCCGCCATGCCCCTTCACTACCATATCATAGCTTAATGACAATCCCAATCCAGTTCCCTCGCCCGTAGGTTTGGTGGTAAAAAAGGGCTGCATGATCTTTTCCTTAATAGCATCGGGAATGCCATTTCCATTGTCTTTTACTTTGATTACGACCTGGCCGCTATCGTTTGATGTGCTTACTGATACCTCAGGCTTGTAATCAGTTCCCGTTGTTTTTGACTTCTGATTGACAGCATAAAAAGCATTATTGAACAGGTTGAGCAAAACGCGACCAATATCCTGCTGCACTACATTTACTTTGGGCAGGTCAGGGTCAAAATGAGTGATCATGCCGGCATTGAATGATTTGTCTTTGGCACGTAATCCGTGATAGGAAAGTTTTAGAAATTCATCGGCAAGTACATTGATGTTGGTCAATTGCTTTTCGCCTGTATTAGTGCGCGAGTGCTGTAGCATGCCTTTCACAATAAAATCGGCACGTTTGCCATGATGCTGGATCTTGCCGAGATTTTGTTCCAGATCACCGGCAATAGTTATTGCTTCTGCGGTATTACCGTTTTTTAATTCTTCCTTTAGCTCCTGGGTCAATTCAGCGCTTACCTCTGAGAAATTATTGACAAAATTAAGCGGGTTCTGTATCTCGTGAGCTATGCCGGCTGTCAATTCGCCTAATGAAGCCATCTTTTCGGATTGAATAAGCTGGGTTTGAGTTGTTTTAAGCTCGGTTAAGGTTTTTTCCAATGCTTTATGCTGGGTTTGGATCTGCTCATTCTGCTTATGCAAAAGTCTGTAAGCTTTCTTTCGGGCCTGGTTGCTGTACAAAAGAATAAAGGCGATCAGCACAAATACACCTATTACACCCAATAATGTATAAAACCGGACTTTGTTTTGATAGGCGACCCCGGCGGCCTTTAATTCATCCTGCCGCTGCTGCTCGTTAAATGTTAAATTTTGTACCTGTAAGGTTTTTTGCTGGCTGTATAAGCTATCCTGTGCCTTAAGCATGATCTGCTGATAGTCATAAGCCTCCTTATAGTTATTTACCGATTTATATGCGGCCGTTAATAAAGAAGTTGCTTTTAATATCTGGTCGGGATTATGATCCAGTTTTGCTTCTTCAAAAGCCTTTTTTGCGAGGTAAATACAGGAATCCGTCTTATTCAGCTTTTGATAAGATTCCGCCATTCTCCGGTAATCCTCGCTTAATAAATAATGGTCGTTTTTGTTCGCATTGTTTTTGATGCTTTTGACATAGTAAGCAATGGCCTGGTTATACTCTCCTTTCTTAAACCGGATGATACCAAAGTTCCTCACCAGGTACCCTATATTTTTATCAAGGTGTTTTTTAATGGCAATACCGTAGGCCTTGTTGGTGTACCAAAGGGCCGAATCAATCTGATTCGCATCCAGGAAATTCCGGCTTAAATTATTGTATTCAATCAGTGAAAGATCATCATAATGATTTTTTTCGGTCATGGCCAATGCTTTATGATAGTTTTCCTGTGCCTTTTTATAATCCTTGAGCATACTATAAGTTAAGCCCAGGGTGTTATAACATTGCGAAGCCGTGCTGATGTCATTTATCCTGATAGCCTCAGGCAAAGCCTTAAACGTTTCTCGTAATGAGCCAGGCAGATCTCCCATAATATTAAGATAGGTAGCAATAGTTGCGAGTGACCCTACTTCGCCTTTTTTATAGTTTATTTTACGGGACAGATCAAGGGCTTTCCGTGCATTGAGCATTCCGGAATCGACATTTGTTTGCAAATAAACAGAGACTGATCTTTCAAGCAGCAACTCTACCAGCGTTGTGTCCTGCTTATTTTTTTTGTAGGCCTTGGTTAAGCTGTCAACCTTATTTTTCTGAGCCGTTGCTAGCTGGAAGCAGAACAATAGAGAAATCAGGAGCAAAAATAATTTTTGATCAGCGAGGGGATTTTTCATGAAAAGTGATAAACTTAAATTGAATGGTTTAATTTATCACTTTATCTCATAATATGAAAATTTAAGAGCCGTAAAGAATTGAATTACAAAAAAATAGAAGGATTTTCTAAAGTGCCGGGCATTATTTCTTCATTTCATCTTTTATCGCCCGCATAAACTCATCAGCATGGCGCGAGCCTATAATATATACCAGGCCGTCACGGTCAGTTAAGTGAATGGCATCATTGCCAGAAGTAAAAAAACGGATGGTCCCTTTTTTATGTAGGTTGTAAACCGGATTGTTAAATAGGTAAGTGCTGTAAATTCCTTTTTCAACTTTGACGATGCTGTTCAGGTCTATTTTTACCAGGCGGGTGGTCCACAGGCCATCTATCAGCACACTTTTATTATATACACGGGTACGGAAATGCAGCAGGAACCCCATCACAATGGATATGATGATGATCCCAAATCCCACCAACGCCAGTACCTCCGACTTGCTCTGCTCATCCGAAAAAAAGTCGAAAGTGTAGGCAGCGAAACAAAATGTAGCCAGCACCAGGCGGATAGTAACGGGTATCCATTCACGGCCCAGGTATTGTTTTTCAATAAAAACGGGTTTTTCGCTCATCTCATTTTGAAAATTTGAAAGTTTTGAAATTTGAAAATAAACTTTGATTCCATGTTAAATGCTTATGCACACGATCTTCAAATTTTCAAATTAACCCACTTTCAAATCATGATAGTTTATACAGTTCGAAGATAGTAACTTTTTTAGTTTTCCGGCTTACTTTATACCTTTCATCGGGCCGGTAACCGCCAATCCACATAATGTCGCCATTGCCGTTTACCAGTAATGGGATATGTTTTTTCTGGTGCAGCGGAACCTTTTGATGGATGAAAAAATCACTCAGCTTTTGCCTGGTTTTCATCCCAAGCGGGTAAAAATGATCGCTTTGCTGCCATGGGCGCAATGTTAACGGGTAAATCAGCAGATCCGTATCAACGGAAACAGTAAGCGGATTATCCCTGATGATTAAAGGCGAGTCATCATGTAAAATATTGAGCCGGTAATTAGTGTAATTTACTTCGTGCCGACCCTCATCTATCTGCACAGCTTCAGTTACCGAAGCCTGTCTTTTTGTTAATATCAGCTTCTCGCGGTCGAGCGTGAGCATAAAGCCGGGAGATTCAAATATCCTACCCGAATGTTTATCCAGTGCCGATATCACATCATCAACAGTTGTTTCATTGAAGCCATAATTCTGCAACAGGCCGTATAGCAGCAGGGTTTGAGGACGAAGTTCTTTTATTGCCTGAACAGGCAGGTGTATCTCATCACCATGGATAATAAATAGGGTTTTCTTTAACTCACTAAGCTTTTGCTCCAGCAGCATTTCCATGCTGCGGAAGTGTTTTAAATTATGCTCAAAGGTACTTTCCAAAGCGGGGTTAAGCTCCTTTAACTTAGGAATTACTTCCAGCCGGATCTTGTTGCGGGCGTATTTTGCGGAGCTGTTTGAGCTATCTTCCACATAAGCTAAGCCATTGGAAACTACAATATCCTGAATTTCATCACGTTTTAAAAATAACAGGGGACGTACAACCACCCCATTTTTGGGTAATATGCCATGCAGGCCGGCAATGCCTGTACCACGCGTAAGGTTAAGCAATATTGTTTCAATAGCATCGTTTTGGTGATGCGCAAGCGCAATTACATCATAGCCGTGCTGCTGACTGATCTCATTAAACCATTGATACCGCAATTCGCGGGCAGCCATCTGGATAGATATTTTATTTTCGGCGGCATAGTGTTGGGTATCAAAATTAATGGTATAAAAAGGGATGCCTGATTGCGAAGCCAGCTGATTTATAAATTGCTGGTCGGCTACAGCTTCATCGCCTCTTAGCTGGAAATTGCAATGGGCAATGCCAAAGTTAAAGCCAGCAGCTTTTAACAAATGGGCCATTAAAACAGAATCCATACCACCGCTTACGGCAGCTAATATTTTGCTGCCAGGCTCAAACAAATTATTTTGTTCAATAAAATCAGTGAAATTTTTAACCGGCAGCATCACCAAAATTATTAATTTAATAACCCCATCCAAAAAACTAATTTTGCGCCCGTGAGGAAATACGCGTTAACCTTCTTATTACTGATTGTTGTAACGGCTGTTATGGCCCAAAAAAAGTCGGTAATTAACCTGATCAGCTCAAAAAGCATACAGGGCGGGAAAGAAAACGGCCCATTGAAGGTTTATGGTGGTACTTTTCAACAGGACAATTCTACGTTGACTTCCGACAGCGCATATTTTCACCAGGCCGAAAATACTTTTGATGCCTTTGGCCATGTACTCATCACGCAGGGAGACACGCTTCATATTTATTCGGATAAGCTGAATTATAACGGTAATACCAAAATAGCCATCCTGACCGAGCATGTGCGCATGGTGGATAAGGATGCGACATTGACCACTGATTACCTTACTTATAATACGGCCACCAAAATCGGCACCTACACCGGAGGCGGGAAACTGGTGAATAAGGATAATACGCTGACCAGTAAAAATGGCTACTATTTTACCAATTCGCGTGATTCATATTTCAGGTACGATGTGGTTTTGCTAAGCCCCGACGCCACAACCAAAACGGACACGATGCGCTATAATACGGGTTCAAAAATAGCCTACTTTTATGGCCCTACGCATATTTACGGCAAAAAAACAGGTAAGGATAATGATACGCTTTATACCGAAAACGGCAACTACAACACCGTAACCGAACAGGCTTTTTTCGGGAAGAAAAACCTGTACAGCCAGGGCACCAAGACCTTAAAGGGCGACAGCATGTTTTATGACCGGAAAAAGGGATATGGCCGCGTGGTAAAAAACATCACCTTTAATGATGAAGAGCAGAAAATGACCCTGAAGGGCGACCTGGGCACTTACTTTAAAGCCGATGAACGGACTGTAGTAACCGAAAATGCCTATGGCGTAATTGTAACCGAGGAACGCGACTCGACCAAAAATGATTCAGTTGCCGGGAAACAACCCGCAGCTGTTAATGGTAAAAAGAAAGTAGCGGATACAGCTAAAGTACATGCTATCGATATCAAAAAGATGGCCCCGCCGCTTAACAATAGTAACAAGCAGGGTAAACCAGCTAATAACCCCAGCCCGCCACCTCATACAATGCCGGTTAAGGAATTACCTAAAGGCAAAACCGATACCGCTAATAGTAAAAAAGGAAATAAACCAGGAGCAAAAAATAAGACCGCTGATTCATCTCTGTTAAAAAAGAATGGAAATGATTCAGTAAGGATGAAACACGATTCCGTTTTTATTTCATCAGACACGCTTGAGACCCGGATACTGACCTATAAAGACCTGAAGGACATCCAGGAAAAGATACGGCTATCACATATAAAGGATACTACTAAAAGGCCGCCATCAATTGTTTATAAAGTGCCTGTTAAGTTTATCGAGCTTTCGGCGCCCAAATGGATACCCGATACTACTTACCTGCACCGCGGCATGTTTGGTAACCCCAAGCCGCAACCTGTAGTTCAAAAGAAACCGGATAAGCCGGCTGCCCCTGAAAAAAAGTTGAGCAGGCAGGACAGTATCAAACTGGCTAATAAGGTCGACTCGGTTTATCTTACCCGGAAAATAACATTGAGTGATACCTCGCGGATTAGGATACTGAGTGCTTTTCATCATGTTAAATTATTTAAGTCGGACCTCCAGGGGAAATCAGATTCCGCTTTTTACAGCACGGCCGATTCAACGATACGTTTGTATGTAAGCCCTATCATATGGACACAGGGTACGCAGCTAACCGGAGATACCATCAACCTGCAGATGAAGAATAAAAAGTTCAATAACCTGGAGTCGTTCCCCAACGCGTTTATGGTGAATGTAGAGAAAACGGATTCCACGCATTTTAACCAGGGTGCGGGGAAAAAGATGCGCGGGTTTTTTAATAATGATAAG
The DNA here is from genome assembly GCA_048498695.1 of Bacteroidota bacterium. GTDB lineage: Bacteria > Bacteroidota > Bacteroidia > Sphingobacteriales > Sphingobacteriaceae > Mucilaginibacter. The sequence continues at coordinate 10,415 of JBEHXM010000073.1, read as the reverse complement.
CTGGAACGCATGTTTATAGATGGCAATGCGGAAACCATTTATTTTTCGCGCGACAGTGGTAAAATAAGCGGTATGCAGCGTTCGCTCAGCAGCAGGATAAAGATCAACTTTAAAGACGGTAAACTAACACATATTGTTTTCCTGTCAAAGCCGGAACACCGTTACGGTCCGCTTGATAAATTTACTGAAGACGAAAAAATATTAAAAGGCTTTATCTGGAAGCCAAAAGAAAGGCCTGTTTCAAAGGAGTCGGTTATCCACCCGGTTAAAATTGTGCCTGTTAAGGCGGATAAAAACAAACCGCCCACTCAGCCACCTGGTACAAAGGCTGGTAAGGATACAAGCGCAGCTAAACCGGATAGTTTGAGTGCCCCGCAAGGCAAGCCGGCAGGTAAGGATAGCACACAAACATCACCGCCAAAAACCGGAAGTGATACTACGGGTACGGTTAAGTCGGGTAATTTGACAACCCCTCCGGCTCAACCAGCCAAAGATACTACGCTTAAGCAGCCGGCAGATCAGCCGCAGTTAAAGACACGGAAGGACAGCACGGCAGCAGCAAAGCCGCCTGCCAAACAATAGCATTAAAGGTTGTTAAGAAATCTGATCAGCTTTTCAACCGCCAGGGCGCGGTGACTGAATTTGTTTTTCTTCTCAAGGCTCATTTCGCCGAAGGTGGTATCGTAACCCTCAGGCCGGAATATGGGATCATAACCAAATCCCTCAGTGCCTGTTGGCTGTTGACTGATAGTACCTTCTACTATTCCCTCAAAAAAATGTTCATTCCCGTTCCATATTAACGAGATCACCGATTTAAAACGCGCTTTCCTGTTTTCAATTCCTTCCAGGTTTTCCAAAACCTTTTTGATATTAGCCGCATGGTTGCCATGCTCACCCGCATAGCGGGCGGAGTAGATACCGGGCTCGCCATTTAAAGCGTCTATGATCAAACCGCTGTCATCGCCAAAGCAATTTAATTGGTAATTATCATAAACGTAGTGGCTTTTAATGCTGGCATTCTCTTCAAAGGTCAGCCCCGTTTCTTCGATGTCTTCATTACAGCCGATATCTTCAAGGGTTAACAGTTGAATTTCGCCATTTATTTTAGCGGATACTTCTTCCAGCTTATGACGGTTATTGGTGGCAAAAACTAATTGTAGGGGCATATTTATAAGGTCTTCATTTGATTCCAGAATGCCTTTTTATTATCGGTGCTGGTCATCATTTCGTTAAAGCTGAACGTGTACAGAATATTCAACCCATCCTGTTTTTCAAACAGGTTAAAGCGTAGTTCTTTAATACCTGAGGGTATAGATTCCTTACCAAGTATCAGCAATGTTTGCGGCTTAAAGTAAGCTATGAGCGACCCGTATTCAGCAGTTTGCTTTGCGGTATTGAAGATCGCCACATCATCACGGGTGTGACCCTTGCGGCCAAGCACACTTTCAAGCGCCGTCAAATGATCCCCGGCTATAAATTCATGTTCGGGATAATTTACCAGGATAAGAAAGTTTTTTTTATTTGAACCCGAATAATTAAAATTTAGCGGTTGCGTTTCTATTTCAGGCTGAGGTTTTGGAATGTGGTTATTGTCATGCTTATCCTCTTCGAGCAGGTAAATATCATCCTGTAGTATAAATCGCAGTGCATTTGGGTATTCAACTCTCATTTTTAACAAATTTTAACCAAAAATAGCTAATTGTTTGAGCGTTTATCAGCATATTCGCACAAAATATTAATAGACAGATTACTTATAAATTTGCATTTTTGCATATTTTGAAATTATAAAGGATACATGAGAAAGTTTGGGACAGCCATTTTAATTACAATTTTAACCATCTCTGCTGCAATAGCTCAAACCGGGAAACCGGATACAACTAAAAAAGAAGCCTTCACAGCTGCAAAGGCAGATACTGCAAAGTCGGCTATGCCTACCGGTCCTAAGAAAACGCTGGACAAAATTGCCGGTGTAGTGGGCAGCAGTATTATCCTTCAGTCTGATATCGAGCTACAGTATGCCAATTTCCTGGCTTCCGGTAATCAGCCTGATCCATCTGTCAAATGTATTATATTACGTAACCAGATGACCCAGAAATTACTAGCCCAACAGGCAGTGATAGATAGTGTTACCGTAAAGGACGATGAGGTGGACAACGAGCTTGACCGCAGGATGCGCGGGATGATATCAAGGGCAGGCGGGCAGGAAAGGCTGGAACAGTTTTTAGGACGTTCTACCATCCAGTATAAAGATGAACTGCGCCCGGATATTAAGGAGAACATGATCGCCCAGAAAATGCGCGGTAAAATAACCGAAAAGATAAATGTAACGCCGCTGGATGTTGAAAATTTCTTTAAAAAATTAGCTAAGGACAGCTTACCTACTTATAATAAAGAGGTGGAAGTTGGGGTGATACAATTTTTGCCAAAACTGACCAAAGAGGAAAAAGAAATTTACCGGGAAAAAGCGCAGGAATTGCTGGACAGGATAAAAAAGGGTGAAGATTTTGCAGCACTGGCGCGTTTATATTCGCAGGATACAGGCTCTGCACCAGACGGTGGTGACCTTGGTTTTGCTGACCGTAATACCTTTGTAAAGGAATTTGCAGGCTGGGCATTTAAACTTAAAGCCGGCGAGTTATCGCCCGTGTTTGAAACTGACTTTGGTTTTCACTTTTTGCAGGTGATCGAGCGCCGCGGCGAGCAGGTGCATGTGCGCCACATATTGATCATCCCGGTTACTACACAGGCTAGTTTGGACAGGGCTAAGGCAAAGGCGGACAGTGTTTATGGTTTGTTGACAAAAATCAAGAACATTAATTTTTCGGCAGCAGCATCTTTTTACTCTGACGATAAGGAAACTAAATATAATGGCGGTATGATGCTCAATGCAGATAATGTGGAGACGCGCACAACCTTCATCCCAACTGATAAACTAGATCCGCAGGTTGCTTTAATTGTGGATACCATGAAGGTGGACGAAATATCAAAACCACAACTGATCACCGACCAGACCAATAAAAAAAGTTACAAGATATTTTACCTGAAATCAACTACAGATGCACATAAGGCCAGCCTGAAACAGGATTTTCCTAAATTGAAAGAGGCCGCCTTATCAGATAAGATCAACAGAACGGTGAGCGAGTGGTTTGAAAAAAGAAGAAAGGAAACTTTTATTAAAATAGACCCGGAATACCAGGGCTGCCCGGTACTTAAAGGATGGTCAAATACCCCATTGGCAGCACAAATTAAACCCTAAAGAACGATTATGCAACACCGCACAGATGTGGAAGCTGCTGATGCTTTGAGGGATACCTACAAGCATATCCTTTCGGAAATAGGCAAAGTGATCATCGGGCAGGACGAGGTAGTTAAATCCGTGCTAATCTCTATTTTTAGTAACGGGCATTGCTTATTGGTGGGTGTACCCGGCCTGGCAAAAACCTTATTGGTGCAAACTGTTGCGCAGGTGCTCGACCTGGATTTTAGCCGTATCCAGTTTACACCCGACCTGATGCCATCGGACATTATCGGTTCGGAGATTTTGGGTGAGGACAGGAACTTTAAATTTATTGCGGGCCCTGTTTTTGCAAATATTATCCTTGCTGACGAGATCAACCGCACGCCGCCTAAAACACAGGCCGCCCTGCTGGAAGCTATGCAGGAAAAGGCGGTAACCGTTGCCGGGGCAACACATAAACTGGCACAGCCATTTTTTGTTTTAGCTACACAGAATCCTATTGAGCAGGAGGGAACCTACCCCTTGCCTGAAGCACAACTGGACCGCTTTATGTTCAATGTAGCACTTGATTACCCTACGCTACAGCAAGAATTGCTTATCGTAAAAAATACGACAAGCACGGCAATACCTGATGTAAAAAAAGTGCTGAATGCTGAGCAGATCATTTATTTTCAGCAGCTGGTACGGAATATACCCGTAACCGATCATGTACTGGAATATGCGGTTAAGCTGGTATCAAAAACACGTCCAAACAGTGAACTGGCATCGCCGGAAGTAAAACGATTATTGAATTGGGGCGCCGGTCCGCGCGCTTCGCAATTTCTGATCTTAGGGGCCAAATGCCATGCGATTATCAGTGGTAAATATTCGCCGGATATTGAGGATGTACAGGCCATCGCAAAACCCGTGCTGCGGCACCGCATCATACGCAGCTACCATGCTGAAGCAGAGGGCTTATCTGCTGATGACATTATTCAGAAGTTGTTGTAAGGTTGAATACCAGTATCCCAATGTCATTAAGTTAAGAGAAAATGAAAGACTCATTAATATCGAACACTGAATTTTGAATATCGAATGTCGAATTTTACTTCATAATTCAACATTGGATGTTCGGTATTCGATATTAAAATTCACATGGTAAATGCTTAACTTAATGACATTGACCAGTATCCGGCTTGTTTCTTCGTCACCCTTGCCAAAAGTGACGAAGAAACATATTTAACCGAACCTGATCAGGCATCAGGTATCTCAGGTTCTACCAGCTTAATCAATTTATCCAGCGATTCCTGCCATCCCAGGTAACACATTTCTACCGGTATCACGGCAGGTATCCCTTCCTGTAGTACTTTTAGTTCTGTACCTACCATAGTTTTCTGAAGCCAAACAGAAGTAGTCATTACACCTGGCAGGTTTGGATCGTCAAACTTGTCTGTGTATTTAATCAACTCATTTTGTTTGACCTCTAAATATTCCCCGCCAAATGAATGACCGTTACCGGTTGTAAAATTGTGAAACGACATTTTAAAGGTACCGCCCACCTTAACATCCATGCTGTGTACCGTACAAAGAAAACCATAAGGCGGCAACCATGACGCTATCGCTAAGGTTTCGGTGAAGGCACGAAATACCTTTTCAGGTGAGGCCTTTATCACTCTGTGCAATGAAACTTTGTTGTCTGACATAAGATCATATTTTTTTGAATTCCTACTCATTTGGCTTTTCGGGTCGCCCGTTTTTGTATGGTGGTAGCTGCTCCACGTCTTTGATTGATGTTTATATCAATTACTTTAACAAAGATGCAGGTAAAAACAGGGACTAAATAGGGGGGTATACGACATTACTGCAACCAGTTTGCGACAGACAGATCAGTTGCTTATCGATCATAGCAGGTCATCAGGCCATGTTCAGATACGGCATTAGTACATTAAATAAGGGGAATTGAGACTCAGCTTATTGCTCTACTGCCGAGAATATCTCTAACAGCACGTTCCATTTATGGTCTTTATCGATCTCCCAGATGCGCACATAATTATAATTGGCCACTATTTCACCCTTTTTGATACGGGCACGGCCATAACTGTAGGCCAGATCGTTACTGGTTGAGCGGCCAACATTAATTGTTTCGGCAGTCATGCTTATTGCTTCATTATCAATGAACTTCATGATCTTGTCTGTACCCACTATCGGGTCAAAACCAGGGAAATAATAACGGGCCTCAGGGCTCATAAACTCTTTATAAGTAGCTAATGCCGAAACAGTAAGTTCATGATTAAACACTTTATCGGTACCCAGGATAATGCTTTTACCATTGAATGGGTCTTTGCTTGGTGTAACCTTTTTTGCCGGATCAGGATTCTTAAAATCAACCAATTCCTCAGTTTCATTTTCAGGATGCTGTATACCCAAATAGATGAGCAGTTTTAATTTACCCTCCAGGTCAGCACGCCAAACAGAAACATAATCTCCAAAAACCTTATCATCTTCATTTTTGCCGTTCAGGTAAGTATAAGGACCTGCGGTAAAGGCGAGGTCACCATTGGCAGAGATACGTGCGAATTTGGGTTTCCCTATTAAAGTACCAGGCTGTTTATCTATGGAATTATAAAAATCCGTTATTTTAACCACTTCGGGTTTAAATACAACGCCTTCGGGATCGGCTACTGATAAAAAAGCGTCTTTGATACCTTTGTGTTCAACTGCTTTATCAAAGCTTTGTTCGGCATCTACTACCTTGCTTACTTGCACAGGGTTTGCTTGTGCAAAAGTTAATTCATGGCAACTAAGAAGTATAGCAGCAGCTAAAATTAATCGTTTCATTCTTAAAATAGGTTTTGGCAATTTAATAATAAAAATTAAACTGCAGTTATGGGGTTAATAACCCAAAAGCATTGGTTAAGTTTTATTACTGATGTAATTAACGGTTTAGTAGCGTTTAAAGTACAAAAGCTCAATATTTTAAATTTTGCTCCAGGTGGTACCGTCTTTCCCATCTTTTAGCTGGAATCCTATCTGCTGCAAGCCATCTCTTATCCTGTCAGATGTGGCATAATCCCGGTTCACCTTTGCTCCGTTGCGCAAGTTAACGATCATATCCAGCACTTTCGGCAGATCGTCATTATCAGCCTGTTCATTCTTTAATCCGAGAATGTCGACTATAAAACTATTCATCAGCTTCTTCAGCATTTCCAGGTTCTGGCTGTCGATCTTCATCTTACCATCATGTACCGAGTTGATGATACGCGATGCCTCAAATAATTCAGCTATCAATACCGGGCTGTTAAAATCATCATTCATGGCATCATAGCAGCGTTGTAATAATGGTGCTATATCTACATCGGTTCCATTAGATGGGGTGAGTCCGTTTAATAATGTAAACGAGTTCATCAGTCTTTTAAAACCTTTTTCTGATGCTTCCATGGCCTCGTTACCAAAATCGAGCGTGCTGCGGTAGTGCGCCTGCAGAATAAAGAAACGTACGGTCATGGGACTATAGCCTTTATTCAATATGGAATGCTCACCGGTAAACAGTTCATGCGGCAGGAAACTATTGCCCAATGATTTGGACATCTTTTGTCCGTTCACGGTCAGCATATTGGTATGCACCCAGTAGTTAGCAGGGTTTTGCCCGCATGAAGCAACATTCTGTGCAATCTCATTGGTATGGTGTGTGGGCATCAGGTCGATACCGCCGCCATGAATATCAAAATGGTGCCCCAGGTATTTATTGCTCATGGCCGAGCATTCCAGGTGCCATGCTGGGAAGCCAACGCTCCACGGGGAGGGCCATTTCATCAGGTGCTCGGGTTTCGCCTTTATCCATAACGCGAAATCAAGCTTGCCCCGTTTTTCATCCTGTCCGCCCAGGTCGCGGGTATTGTTGATCAGATCTTCCAGTTTGCGGCCGTTCAGTATACCGTAATCCTGTGTCCGGTTATATTTTTCGACATCAAAATAAACAGAACCATTTACCTCATAGGCATAGCCCCGTTCCAGTATCAGTTTTACCAGTTCTATCTGCTCAATAATATGACCGGTAGCAGTAGGCTCAATACTTGGCGGCCATACATTCAGTATCTGCATCACGTCGTGAAACCCGATGGTGTACTTTTGAACGATCTCCATCGGCTCCAGTTGAGCCAGCTTTGCTTTTTTAGAGATCTTATCCTCGCCCTGGTCGCCTGCATCGCCTTCCAAATGGCCTGCATCAGTTACATTGCGAACATAACGGACTTTGTAGCCCAGATGGGTGAGATACCTGAATATTAAATCGAATGATATATAGGTACGGCAGTTACCCAGGTGCACATCACTGTATACGGTAGGCCCGCAAACGTACATGCCTACGTGAGGCGGATTTATCGCTGCAAATTTCTCTTTTTTCCTTGTTAAAGTATTGTAAACAAATAGACTTTGTTCCATAGCGGCAAACTTACGATTTTTTCGATTTGAAGCTAATATCTGCCGGGCTAAATAGGCTTTTTACAGTGAGTTGACTAAGCCTCACCCCAATCGCTTTCTCCAGGCCACCGTACCCATATCATTCAACAAGTGTGTTTTTCTGTGTCCCGTAGGGACTATCACTTTGTAGCCAATGATAATCAATTTGTTTTTGCCCCGTTAGGGGCTACCCTTTACCGACCTGCCGGGTAGAACGATGTAATGCGTTTGCCTGCCTGATAGACGGATAGCCGCTATGCGGCAGGAATCACATTCATTATTTTTTTCTACAAAGCGGTAGACCCTACGGGTCATTACCTTTCGGCATTTTTAAAACTTATGGATACAAGGTAACTATAGTCAGGGAGAGAGGCTTTTTTTATAAGCGAAGTTTAAGCCTTTCCTTTTGATAGGACTTAAGTGAGGCAAAATACATTGTTCATTAATCTTTTTACTTATTTCAATAGCAGGTCGCTGCTTACCGGGTAGTGGTCTGACAGTTTCTTTTCGATGATATTATACCTTGTGATATCAAACTGCTGGCTGGTCATAACATAATCAATTTGGTAATTAGGAAAGCTGCCATTATAAGTACGTCCTAAACCAGACCCCTTTTCGCGAAAGGCATTTTTTAAGCCCTTGCACATCTGGTTAACGGCGAACGAGGTAGGCGTATCATTAAAATCACCTGAAATGATATAGGGATACGGACAGGCATCAGCATGGCTTTTTACTTTGAAAACCTGTTCGCTCCTTTTCATAAAGGCACTTTTAAGCTTGCTTCCCAAGCGTTTGGTCGAACTTACATCGGGTTTACCTTGCTGTGTTACACTGTTTAGATAGCGGTAATCTTCCGGGTCAAAACGTATCGACTGTAAATGAACGCTGTATACCCGGATAACCTTTTCACCCTTCTTTATATCGACATAGATACACTGATTTTCGCTCGACCTCTGCGTCAATTGTATTAACCCATGCGCTACTATCGGGAATTTTGAAAAAACAGCTATACCGTAGGCTTCATCATTATTTGAACCTGCGGGCTCAAAATAATAGCTGTTGCACTGCAATATTCTCTGTATGGAATCAATCATGTTGTATTGCCCGTGTTTGCGGGTAAAAAACTCCTGGAAACCAATGATATCCGGCTGCTCCTTCGATATGATCTCCAGTATCTCATGCTTGGTCGAAATGTCGTTTTTTGCACCATAACGTTTAAAATTATGTACGTTATAGGTCATTAAACGTAAATTATTTGGAGGGCGTGATTCAGTTGACGAGGTGCCCCGCAGACCAATGTTTTTATTTAATATATTCCAGCCAATGGCGATAACGACGACCGAAAAGAATACCCATACGCTTTTCCGGATGAGCCAGTAAATGATCAGGATCACATTGCCCAGCAGCAAAAATGGATAGGCTAATCCGAAGAACGCGATCAGCCAGAATTTTTCAGGATTGACGATAGGGGCAAGATAGCTGAGAAGCAGGCTGGCACACAGGAGGATGTTGATCCAAAGAAATATTTTATCAATAAAATTTAGCCCTTTTTTAGCCTTCATTATCCTTGCTGGCGCGGAACAGGATCTCCTTTTCCTGTTTGTTCAGGCTGTCGTATCCCGTTTGCGAAATTTTATCTAATATACGGTCTATTTCCTCTTGGCGGGGCTTGCCGTTGCTATTTCTGTCAGAATTTTTGGATACGGCCTTCAAATTTGACTTTGATTTGAAGATACCGGCAATACCGCCTACCCAATCATGCCCGCGCTGTAATTGTTTAATGTAGATAAAGCCAAACAAGGCGCCGCCAATGTGGGCGATCTCCCCGCCGCCATTAGGACCGGCGATAAGTAAAAAATCAAGGATCACATAGAATATAGCAAGCCACTTCAGTTTCACCGGACCGATGAACATCATATTCAGCGCATAATCGGGGAGCAGTGTAGCTGTGGCAATAATAATAGCCATCACGCTGGCGGACGCTCCTACCACAGTAGCGCCTGCGGCAGCACCGGACTGGCTGAATGCGGGTATAAAGTTATAAGCTAAAACAAAGAATAATGCGCCGGTTAATCCTCCTAAAATATACAGGCCAATGGTACGTTTGTTGCCCAGGTACTCTTCAAATATCTGGCCTATCCAGTATAGCCAAAGCATATTGAAAAAAATATGCAGGATACCGGCATGCATCAGCATGTAGGTAAATGGTGTCCAGAAACGGACAGCCAGCTTGGGTAAATAAGCAGGCAGCGCCAGGTAATCATCAGCATATTGGCTAACGAAACTATGGCCCGTGAACAGCCATAAAAGAACAGCCGGAATATTAATGGCCAGGTAAACGATCACATTAAGACCGATAAGCAGTCCAATCCGGCTGCCCGAATGCATCATTTTAACCTTTATTTCCTGTTATTGAAATAAGCCCCGATCGCCGCCGCAATAGCCGGCGGCGCAAAAACGAATTCGATGAGCTGTACCACACCCGCGACAAAACCCCAGTGGCCCCCCAGCGCCCTCGAAGCATAATCAAAAACACCCCCCGCCCGGGGAATAGCACAAGCCAGCTCCGTATACGAGAACGTAAAACAAATATAAAGCACGATCACCCCGGCCGTCGCGATCGCAAGCCCCGCCGTTCCACCCGCAGCCAGCCCAAGATTCCAGCCGAAGTACATCCCTGAAATGACATATCCCACACCCAGACCCCATAACATCCAGGGACCTAAGGTGCGGGATAATG
>JBEHXM010000072.1:0-26304 GCA_048498695.1 Bacteroidota bacterium | reverse complement strand
CCAAGATCATTAACTTTGGTAGTATCGCTATTTTGAGGGTAGCTTGAGAAATAGAATTGACGCTCCTGCGTGCGCAGATCCCCCGCCTCATAACTGGCCACGAATTGGTTAGTTGGTATCATGGCTCCCAAATGATCGCCCCATGCGCCAACTAACAGGTTAAAGGGTACTGTTAACTGTGGAATTGCGTTGGTTTGAACCCCAACCAGGTATTGCGACTGGAAGATCAATTCGCCCTGGTTTTTATGTGCATTATCATGCAGGAAGGCATAATCAGTAAACAGCGTATAATCGCCTAATACCTTTTGCGCTTCTGCCGCCGCCAAAGCATAATTGGCTGTCTTCTGCAACGGGAAACCTGCTGTAGTCAAATAAACACTTGCCAGTAAGGTGCGCACAGCGCCTAAGGAAACTCTCCCGGTTTGGTCTGTTTCCGGCAACCCTGCAGTCTCAGCAGCTTTCAAATCGCTGATGATCTGGTCATAAACCTGGGCTACGGGTGTACGTGAAGGATACAGATCAGGACTAGTCAACTCAGTTGGAGTTGTGATCAGCGGTACATCGCCATACAGGCGTACCAGGTGATAATAAAAGAATGCCCTGAAAAAGTAGGTTTCTCCTATTAACTTTTTCCTCAGCGTCGCATCCATCACAGATACTTTAGGGATATTTTCTAATGCCAGGTTAGCGTTTGAAATCGCCTTATAGCTATTTTGCCAAACATCTTCAAAGCCCGGGTTTACCGCATCGGTACGCTGATGGATAACGTTTCCGTTATTAACGCTCTGGCCGAGGGATGTAGCATGGCCGGCAAAAAGCTCAATAGTTATAAAGGGACTTTCGCCATAAGCATCGCCATTTTGAAACAGGTAAAGTGAGTTATAAAGGCCGTTCACAAATGTTTGGGCCTGTGCACTTGTCTGGAAGTAATTTGTTTTGACAAAGTTGCCCAGGTCTTTTTCATCCAGATACTTTTTGCAACTACTGACAGTAAGCACCAGGATCAATGACAAAAAACTGATCCCGTATTTTTTTAAGTTAAATTTCATAATAGTATGTTTTGACATTTAATTAAAAACTAGCATTTAATCCAAGCAGGAATGTTCTTGGCTTTGGATAATCATAGAATTGTATCCCCTGTGTGAAGTTACTTGAACCATTGTAGGTCGAAGTTTCCGGGTCATAACCGGTGTATTTGGTTATCAGGAACAGGTTTTGCGCCTGGAAGTAAAGCCTCAGGCGGCTTAGCTTGAGCTTGGACACAACATCCTGGCCGAAGGTATAACCAAGGGTAACGCTCCTGCCACGTATGAATGACCCGTTCTCTACTTTTGTAGAATATATTTCTGTCTGATAACGCACATATGCAGGCCTGTCTTCGGCAATACTGGTATTTTGATGAGTTGGCGTCCAGGCGTCTAACACGGTCGCATAGCTATTTGCCTGCCCCGTACGATCCTGCCCTGAGTGGCGGGTAAGGTTCATGATCTGGTTACCGTAGTCAAACTGCAGTTCAATGCCTAAATCGAAGTTCTTGTAGCGGAAATTGTTAGTAAATGTTCCGTAACCATCAGGGATTGATTTGCCGAGAACGACCTTATCATCTGCGGTAATTTTACCATCGCCATTTGTATCCTGTATTTTAAGATCGCCGGGCAGCAGGTTATACTTTGCAGCTTCCGTGGCTTCTGATGTTCCCCATGTTCCCAATACCTTATAACCGTAGAATGAGCCTGCAGGCAAGCCTACGCGCATCAGGTTAAATTGAGAAAGGAAGGTTGGATCAAGGAAGATGTCGTCGTTAGAAGCTCCCAGCGCTAATATCTTGTTACTCAGGAACGAGATATTGAAACTTGAGCTCCAACTAAAATCCTGGGTTTTTATGTTTTCAGTATTGATGGTTAACTCAATCCCTTTATTCTGGATTTTACCTATGTTTTTGTACACGCTGTTAAAACCGCTTGTTTCAGGCAGCGGGGCATTAAGCAAAAGCGCTTTGGTTTTCTTTAAAAAGGCGTCTGCTTCCACATTGATACGGTTATTGAATAAACCGAATGATAATCCGAAATCATACTCGGCCGTTTTTTCCCATTGCAGGTCATCATTACCTATGCTGGTTTGCTGGGTTCCGATAGCCTGCGAGCCACCGAATACATAATTAACTGTGTTGATATTGGCCAGTGACTGGTATTCGCCAATTTCGGAGTTACCTGTTAAGCCATAGCTCAATCTCAATTTAAGATCGGATATGGTTTTATTATCCTTCAGGAAATCCTCCTGTGATACACGCCAGGCCAATGCCGCCGAAGGGAAAAATCCATATTTAACATTGGTACCGAAACGTGATGATCCATCCTCGCGACCGGTTACGGTTAATAGATATTTGTCTTTGTAGCCGTAATTTAACCTGCCGAAGAATGACTGCATCTGCCAGGCATCATAGTTTGAACTTGGTATACCCGGTATCAAGCCAGCTCCCAGGTTATAATACTGGTAATAATCATCAGACAGATTTGATGTTGAGGCACCGAAACCGGTTTGCTGGAAATTCTGACGTTCTGTACCCACTACCACATTTAATGAGTGTACTTTATTAAATGTTTTATTGTAGGTAAGATGATTTTCCCATTGCCAGAAGGTATTGTTTCTTTCAGTAATGTTTGCGTAGCTATTACCCGGATCTATGGTAGCACCACCAACCAGGCTGCTGCCATAATTTGGTGTAAAATTAGCACTGGTAGTTACACCTAATGTGGTGCGGAATTCCAGTTCGGGTAATATTTTGATATTGGCATACCCGTTACCGCTGAACAGACGATTTTTAGTAAGTGATTGTACTTCATTCGCCTGCGCTACCGGGTTATCGCCGCCCTCCATATTAGGGTAGTCGGTCCTTTTCCCATAGGTACCATCAGGGTATTTTATCGGGATGATCGAAGGCATCTCGATCAGCATACGTGGTATATTGTTGCCGCCGGTACCATAATCAGCTGATCGTCCGTCCTGCCTATCATAATTCAACGTTGCGCCGACCTTTAACCATGGTTTGATCTGGTCATCAAAAGTTAAGCGTGCATTATACCTTTTCAGGAAACTATTCAGGATGATACCTTCATCATCCGCGTAATTCAGGAACAACCCGTAGTTGATATTTTCCGTCCCATCGGTGATGGAGATATTATGATTCTGGCTGTATGCATGGCGTGTGGTGGCTTTTTGCCAGTCTACATCATACAGGGGATTCAGGTTTTTATCAAATAATTTACCTATCAATGCAGTCCTTATCGTTTTTGGATCGTCCTGAACATAATTGCCAGCTGCCCAACCCGTAGGATCATATTTTTTGATGTTATTGTAGGATATATCCTCAACCTCTAAAAATTGCTTTGCGTTAAGTACGGGTAATTCTTTAGCCATTACGCTGAGGCTTCCGTAAGCATCATAGCTAACCGTACCGCCTTTTTTACCTGGCTTACCGCGTTTAGTAGTTATTAATATTACACCATTGGCACCGCGTGTACCGTAAATAGCAGTTGAAGATGCGTCTTTCAGTACGTCTATAGACTCGACATCGGCGGGGTTGATAGAATTTCCTCCTTCTGTCCATACCACACCGTCAACTACATATAACGGGTCAGTGCTGGTATTGATGGAACTGTATCCGCGTATACGAACCTTGGTTTCGCCACCCGGTGCACCTGAGTTAGTGGATACGCTAACGCCGGCTATTTTGCCCGCCAGTTCCTGTTCCAGGTTAGTTTGAGGGCGTTCCTGTAATTGTTTGGCATTAACGCTGCCGACTGCGCCAGTCAGGTCTACCCTTTTTTGGGTACCATAACCCACCACCACTACTTCGCTGAGCGCTTTAGAGCTTTCTACCAGTTTCACATCAACTACCGTGCGGTTGGTGATCGGAACTTCCTGGGTAACATAGCCGATAAAGCTAAATACCAGGGTACCTGCACCGTCAACATCATTCAGCGTATACTTACCATTGGCGTCAGTAACTACACCAACATTTGAATTTTTTACTTTAACGGATACTCCGGGCAAGGTTTGGCCTTTTTCGTCAACTACCGTTCCCTGCACCTTTTCCAGTGCCGCGGGTTTGTCTGCATTGACTTCGTCCTTCGCTTTTATCACGATGGTCTGCTGGAATATTTTGTAGGTTAAAGGCAGGTCCTTAAAACATTTGTTAAGGGCTTCTTCAACTGTCCCATTTGCAATATCCACATCTACTTTAGGCACTTTGGATAACACATCTTCCTCGTACAGATAATTATAGTCGCTTTGCTTTTTGATCAGCTTTAATATTTTGTTGACCGAAGTGTGATTTTGATGGATATTAATATTCTGACTGTAAGTTTTGGCACTCACATTAATTAGGGCCGCAAGTATAAAAAAAGCTGTTAGCTTCATTGCTAATAGAATTTTGAACAGGCTATGCCGACTGACAGGCAAGACCTTACAATTAATTTTCATAATTTTGTAATGTTTGGGTTAAATACTTGGTTTCAATTTCTCGATTGCAATACGAGGTAACCCGGATACGAGCCGGGTAAGCGCTCCAACGCTTCCCGGCTTCTTTATTTTATTCTGTTACCTCAAAAAAATACTCCGGTTTCAGGGGGATGGATGTATCAATTTTCTCATTTGTTGTGTTGTGTTAGTTTTTAGTTTATTGATTGATTAACTAGTTTATATAGGTTTATAAACCCCGTGGGGTTATAATTTTTTTGGCATCAGTTAGGGGACACCGATGCTGTTTTTATTTTATTTACAGGCGCTTACGATTTGACAATTATCGTCTGATCTTCTATCGTAAAATCAACACCTGTATATTTTAACATTTTTAATAGCTCAGACAGATTGACATTCCTCGAAATACTCCCGGTAAAATGCCGCTCTGAAACCTCGCCATCATATTTAATATTAACGTTGTACCACCTGGACGCCTGGCGCATAATGAATGGTATATCAGCGTTCTCGAAAACGAAGTTTCCGTTTTTCCAGGCAAGTATGTCGTCTGTATCAACTGTATTGATGTCGATCCTGTCCGGGCCGCTTCTCGGTATCTCTGATTGCTGATCAGGCTTAAGCACTACCATTTTATTTCCTTTAAACACCTTGACACTGCCTTCAACCAATGTAGTTTTTATGGAGTTCTCATCAGCATAGGCATTTATATTAAAATGGGTGCCTAAGACCTCAACGGTTTGCTGTCCCGACTCAACCCTGAATGGAAGCGCTTTATTTTTTGTGATCTCGAAATAAACCTCGCCTGTAATACTCACACGGCGCTCACCTTTTGTGAAAGAAGTTGGAAAGGTAATGGATGACGATGCGTTAAGCCACACCTTGCTTCCATCGCTCAACACTACCTGGAACTGGCCGCCCCTGGGTGTACTGATGGTATTGTAAACCACGACAGCTTTAGCGGCGCCTGGAGCAGATGCCACGTAAACCAATTGATCATCTTTAGCCTTATTTAGCCTGGTAGTGCCCTGCTTTGTGAGTATGCCATTTTTAGCATCATTCAACGCTATAGTTGACCCATCCGAAAGAGTAAGGAGCGCCTTATTACCACCAGGGGCAACATCATGTTTAACGGGCTTTTTTTGGTGAGTTAACGTTTCCGGCTTATTTTTCTTATTTCGTATATGGAAATACGCGAAAGGCACCAAAAATAATAAAATGCACGCAGCGGCAGCATAGATCCACCGGGGCCTGCTTATTTTATTTATTTTCCAGTTATCATATTTAATAGCCTGGTTTATCTTATATAATATTCTTTCCCGGTGGGCTTCTTCACTCTCTGCGAAGGATTCGGGGATATCTAAAGGTGCATCCTGTCCGGCATTATACCATGCTGAAAACTCCTCCGCCTCTGCAGGGGTGATCGTTTTGTTCAGCCACTTTTCGGCTAGTGCCTTATATCTTTCGGGGGTAGATTTTCCCTTCATTCAGCATGCTTTTGTATATAAGTCCGCTGACGGGGATAAATCCCTTAGTGTAAAGTAAAATAATTGTTACTTTTTATTTTTATAATAAAAACTGGCTTAGGCGGGCGCGCAATGTTTTTAATGCTTTGCCTAAATGCGCTTCGACCGTTTTTTCTGAGATCCCCATTTCACCTGCTATCATTTTTTGGGAATAGCCGGCTTCGCGGCTTAACTGGTACACCAGGCGGCATTTTTCGGGTAATTCTGCTACAAATTCCATCAGTCTGTCTTTTAATTCTTCAAATTCCAGCCATTGCTCTGTAGAGTGATCGGCAATAGTTGTATGGTCTTTCCGGTAGCTGGCATATTTTTGCTGATTGCTCCTTTTATCAAACAACTTGATAACACGATATTTGACAGATACCGCAAGGTAAGAGCTTAGTGTATCAATAATAGTTAGCTTATCACGTCTTTTCCACAATGTGACAAATATATCCTGCACAATTTCCTCGGCGTCATCCAGGTCTTGTATTTTGTTTGCCGCAATAGAAAACAACTTCTTCCAGTACCGGTTGTAAACTTCGGTAAATGCCCTCATATCACTGACAGACAGCAGCATTATCAATTCCTTATCATCTAAAATAGTATAATCAGGCATATTTAAATTGGCGGCAAAAATAAATATTTAATATTCTCAGGTTTAGGAGATTAACAAAACTCGGCCAGGAAAGTTTACATATAAATTCCTTTTATCAAATATATTAGAGGCCTCGAAAGTAATGCTTATAAGTTAAAAATTCCAATTTTTTTCTTTAAAATTAATTTCACCAGATACTATGGTACTTACACTCAGCGAAATCTAATAATTTTCGATGCGATCTGTTTTGCGCCTTTATAACGTTAACTTTGTATAATGATAAAATGTGAGGTTTTTAGCTATAGTACATCAGACCACTCCACACTAATACATACCGCTTTTGGTTTGCTTGCCGCCAAGGGAGAGATACAGTTAACCTACAATTTTAAGCAGTATTCCCGTTTCGGAAAAACGCCGTTGAAACACATAGGCCCTTATGACCTGCAGGGTGTGTTTGTTGTAGTCAACCAGGAAAAAACAATTTTCTATGATACCAGTGATGCAGAAGGGCTGCTTGAAGATGTGCTGGAGGTTTCTGACCTGTACTTTAAGCGGAGTTATCGCGAAGGTGCTATACCTGAACAACATCAACAAAAAGTATTTCCATTAGGACTGAATTACCAGGTATATGCCGGGATGTTTGACCGCCGCGAATTTTACCGGCTGTTTTTTAGTGCCCGTAATTATAAAGAGTCACCTAAGGAATTAATAAAATGGTTATTAAGAAATACTTTGATCAAGTATAACCCGACCATCAAAAACATGCATTTTCCGCCACAACCTGAGCAGGAGCCGCGTGTACTTTTTATGGCGCGTACCTGGGATGCTGATAATTGCCCATATCCTATACCGGATGAGTTTAAGGAAATATGGCGCCAGGATTGTATCAATATAAACGAAAGCAGGGCCGGCGTGATCAGGATATTGCGGAAGGAACTTGGCGACCACTTTTATGGCGGTTTTTCTCAAAGCAGCTACACATCGAAGCATTACAAAGATGCTTTGCTTGAAGACAATAGTGTATCCCGCAAAGGAAACTATATGAAAATTTTGCGCAAACACCCGATATGTATAGCTACCACCGGGCTGCACAATTCCATCGGCTGGAAATTTGCCGAATATGTGGCCTTTTCAAAAGCCATTGTTTCAGAGAAATTATACTTTACAGTACCCGGCAACCTGGAAGCCGGGAAAAATTACCTGGAGTTTAACAATACAGAGGAATGCGTTAAACAAACACTAAAACTGTTTGAAGACAAAACGGCAAGGGTACAAATGATGAAGGATAATTATGAGTATTATGAAAAGTATTTATCGCCAGATAAGATCATTTTAAGAACACTCAACATTGCTTTACATCCTGAGCATGCAAAGTTTTAAGGTTAGCGCTGCGCTCCAAAATCCTGGGTCCAGTATACGCCATCCTTTGCTGCTCCAAAATCCTTGAAAGCGCCATTCATCATGTTTTTACAATGGCCTTCGCTGTTGAGCCAGCCGTTAAAGACTTGCTGCTCAGATGTTTGTCCCCAGGCGATATTTTCACCTACGGTTTGCCAGATATACCCCGCGGCAGTGATCCGTGCGCTAAAAGATGTTCCGTCTGACGAATTATGATCAAACTTACCGGTAGCGTTCATATCTTTACTATGTGACAAAGCCGAAGATGCCAATACATCGTTCCACTTAAGCGCCCCGACAGGCGGCATTGGTGTCGTACCGCATGTGCAGCCGGCGGCACGCAGATCATTCACCAGCTTTAACATGGCAGTATTATCGATGTTGGTTTTAACTGTACTCGTAACAGTGGTACTCCCGGCAGTTTGGCTTGCCGGGTCTATCGTATCATTATTCTTTTTACAGGAAGTGAAACATATCGCTACACACAAAACCGGGTATATCAATCGCTTTATCATACTATATCTGGAGTTAATGCAGAAGCCTCTTGTGGTTATAACGCTCTTACCGGGAAATATGTTATAATAAAGAATATCAGGAGGCTTTCAATATCTTATGCTGCTCCAGCTTTCCTATAAATGAAAAGAAAAATGAACTCAGGCTGCCTCCAAACCTTGGGTTGATCTCCAGGATAAGCGGCTTATTATCAATTACTTTATAATTGAAACAGCAAAGCCCTTCAAATTCAATAGCATTAAGGACGGCTGCAAAAAGCTCTAAATAAGGGCAATCACATATTTCGGTGCAAATAAACTTGTCTTTGCCTTTTACAAAAATATCGCCCGGAAACAGGTATTTAACATTTATAATGGATGCTATTTTATGATCTTTAAAAACAATATGTGTTGCATATTCATCATTGCCCGGTATAATTTGCTGGCAAAAATAATCTTGATCATTAATTAACCCTTCAAACTCTTTTTCGCGTTCGGCATTTGAAATAACATAGCAATTATCACCGCTTTGCGCTACCTTTTTCTTCAACATATAAGGATAGGGAAGCCCCTTTCCGACTTTTGGGACTACATCACCAAAACCCTTTTCAGCAAGTTTCTGGCTGAATAAATATTTATCATCACATATATTTATAACTGGCAGGGAGGGTATGGGGATAAGGTCATTTTTGAGATCATTCATTTGGGCCAGGTTCCTGAGGTCGCACATAGTTAATGGTATGGCCAAATCGTTAGCTTTGACATTTTCGGGAGTAAAGGCTGCAAAACAGATCTCATGCCTGAGAAAACGAAAGCCTTTGCGAATGTTTTTCTCGCGTTCGGCATGTTCTGAAAACAGTATCTTCAATTTACGCCTTTGGGTAAAGAATGCTATCAGTAGATGTGAAGCAAAATATGAAGATTTGTTAATTTCTGCCTTCAGCCACCGGGATCTAAAAATGATATTACTACGAAAATTCGTTAAGCTCAAGTTATTATAATTAGGGGTATTATTATCTTAACAATCGAAGTTATAATTACGGCTCATATAAGATGCTTTTTTAAAGATTAGAATTCGATTAGATTTTAATTGATAGGTGAAATTCTTAGATATCCTTCCTGTTAAAATCCATATTTTAATAACCTTTATAGCGTCTTGTAATAATTATTTAATTAAAACGATATTTTTTGCTCAAAGTCTTACTTATAACTTACTGTTTATTATATACGAAGAACATTGTCAAATAGTTAAGCTATTAATTGCCGGGAAACAATTTTTAAGCGTTTGAGATGGTTTCTATCCTCCAAACGGCATACGGCTCTCTATAAATGAGGATATAAAAACTCACTTTACGTTGATGTAACCTAATGAAGCATACGCGCCACATCAAGGGCCGGGCATAGTTATTATCTATAATGGATTGATAATCCAATTGATTTTACCAATATAAAAAATGAATACTGAATTAGTAAAGGGGATTAAGAATTCTTGTTAAAGATTAAATGATGACGGATCACTTTTTTTGAGCGGCAGGTTTATCACCGTATACAATATAATCCGAAGAACTAAGTACATAATCCGAATCGGGGTTAAGCACTTTAACACTCACCGAATGCTTTCCATTCGGCAGCTGGTATTTCCAGAACAGTTCCAAACGGCGGGATGTAAAGTTGGTTGGCATACTTGCAGTTTCCACTTTTTTTCCATCTATGCTCAGTTCTACATTAAACGTATAATCTTTGGCGTCTTCCTTCTTTTTGCCCGCTTCGCCTCTTAATACGAAGCCTGTCCCTGTAAAATCAAAAATCAATTCCTTTGTACTGACATCCTGGTTCAGGTCTGTTTTTCCTATAGGATAAATACCGGTAAAGCTTTGCTCCAGCCGTACGGTTTTAGGGGCTTGTACGAGGATGGTTATTTTATCCCCTTCCACTTTACCTCCATTGCGCCGGATATTTTCCAGGGCATGTTTAAAGCCTATGTCATAAACCTTATTGAGCGACATGGTGGTATATTTAAAATCAATTGACTCGGCATCCTTTAAGCCCATTTTCCAGTAAGCCGGGATCTTTTTATAGCCGAGCATGGTGCCCAATATTCCACCTACCGTCGACGGGTTACAATCGGCATCTTGCCCGCAGCGGGTAGCTACTTCAAGTGTTTTGGAGTAATCGCCGTTGCCATATAACAGTCCCATCACTACGTAGGCCGAATTCAGTTTGGAGTCGATATCAAAGGCATTGAATACGCCATCGGGACAGCCAATTTCTGACGACCATTTCTTTTGCAGCTCAAACCAGGTTTGGTGCCAGTCAGTTGGATATTTCTTATGCCATGCAATCACATCGCTGATGCATTTGTAATAAGTGCTCTGTTTCGGGATGGTTTTCAGTGCCTCATTCACAATATAATTAATATCGTTGGAGGTAAATGCCAGTGTATACATCGCGCCGACATAAACACCGCCGTACCAGCCATCACCATAATTCATGATGTGGCCAATTTTGTCGCTTATTTTTGAGGCGGTGTTGGGCATTCCGGGACTCATTAAACCCGCAAAATCCGATTCGATCTGATAATCAATATCGTCTGCATGCGGACTATTGAGCCAATGACCAGACTGGGGCGCTTTGATGCCATTCAGTAAATTATACCGTGCGGCCTGGTTGGCATGCCACAGCATATAACCGGCGTGCGCAAAAGCATTGGCAAAAGAGTCGACCGGTGCATCCAGGCCATATTTTTCAAAAACATCAACGAAGGTGAGGTCCATGTATAGGTCGTCATAGAGGCCTGGCGTTTCGGTCATGGTTTTTTTCAGGTAGCCATCATACCATAACAAAGGCTGATAATCCTGTATAAAGGTGCCATCAAAGCGAAATTCATAAGGCCCGCCGAAAGTTACGGCGATGGTTTGCCCGGCCCAGCCGCCCATTATTTTGTCCTTCAGCTGTTCTTTGGTAAAGGTGATCCGTTGGGGCATAGTGATTTGTGCCGACGCCTGAATGGCAACTAAAAGCAGCAGGGCAATTATTAACTTCTTCATATCGGTTTATAAAATAGGATAGCCTGGGTATTGTATAACACAATCCCTTAGGCTAAAGATATAAAGAAATCAGGATTTGAACTTAACCAATATTACGGATCGGCTTATCTTTTAAGCCTTTACTTAACAAAAGTTTTTCAGCAGCTAACTGCTTTTGCCGTGCAAGTTCGGGCAAATAATACAGCTCCAGGAACTGTTTTTTATTATCCTTATAACTTTTTACAGCGCCCAGGCGGTTCATGAGGCGGATGTATTGCCAGGCCAGGTCGAGCTGCATCGGCTTGAAACCGCTGCGTGCGCTTTTAGGGAACAGGTGATGGTTATTGTGCCATTCGCCGGCCACAAAACCGGGCCATATTTGATTAACAGATTTGTCTTTTGTATTAAAATCAATACCCTCGCGTTGTACTCCGGAGCCTTTTCCATGACCTTCATAGTTAAAGGTACGTACGCCCACAGCCCAAAAACCCGCTGCGCCAAACATGGTACAAAGCAATGCTGGTCCGCCTATAAGGAAAAAAACGGTGCCCCAAAACGTCCAGTTCAATATCCATGATAATACCGCGCGACCGGGATTTACATAAGAACCCCAACGCTGGTATTGCGCATAAGTATTGCCCTTTACACCTGTATGGTGCATCAGTGTGCATACACGGCAATAATCTGCTTCGCTCAGATCTTTTGCGATTGGCTGGTGGTTCACATCGGCCAGGAAACAATATAAAAAGCCGCCGTAAGCATTGTATGGATCGCCTGGTTCATCAGATTTTGAATGATGTACATGGTGCGATATCACATAAATTTCTTCTGGTATCACATTCAAAGTCAGGTTCTGCGTAAAGAAACGCCAGAAATTATTCCTGAATTTATAAGCGCCATGTGTACAATAGCGGTGGTGCCACACCGTACCGTGCGTACCCATAATGATCATACTATATAAAAAAGCAATCAGGACGGTATACCAGCTGAGGTATTGGACAAGGAACAGTGTAAAAAACGGGGCCAGGCACAACACCTTGAACCAGCTAAAAAAAGGCAACCAGTTGCGGCGATCCTTAAATACATTTAATCGTGAAAAAAATTCTTTGAAGATTTGGCCCGGGGTAGGTTTAACTAACGTGCCGTCTGCGTTCTTCCATCCGTATGACGGTGCCTGCAATACATGGTCTAAAAATGCCATCTGCGTTTTAAATTAAGAAATTAAGTAGTGGATTATTGATGGCCTGAAATTGGTCGGGTTTGCAGGCAGGACTAATGAGCGCAATTGTTTTTTGCATTATATCTGATTCAGTAAAATCTTAAATATCACCGGGTCAGATGGTAATGCCTAAGCTTAGGAATAATCAATTGGTTTGTTCTTTCTAAAGATATGTAATTTAAATGTAATAATTGTTATTTCTGCAAACAAAAAATTTCAATTTGCACCAATGTTAACGATCAATTCTGTCTAAAAGTTGTATAATCTTAAAATAAAAATTAAATATTTTTACAAAAAGGAAAATAGCCGCATTTAATGCGTACCTTGTCGGCTTAATGAAACGAATGCACAAAGAAGGAACAATATATATTAAAGTAATCTAAGATGTTACGCTAACAAAAAGCACCCCGGTAATACCGGGGTGCTTTTTGTTTTTAATATAATTTAAATCATTTCACCTTAAAGCAGATCCATATGGCAAAATCACAAGCAACATTCATGAAAAAGCAGCTTGAGAAGAACAAGCAAAAAAAGAAAGAAGACAAGCAACAGCGCAAACAGGAACGCCGGGAAAATTCAACAGGCGGTGGCCTTGAAGGCATGATGGCCTATGTTAACGAATTTGGCGAGATCGTTTCAGAACCTCCTGCTAAAAACAATTCAGCCCCTTCTAATTAGTCAGCTCAAAGGTTTTTTGCAGCCTGATATCGCTTGAAGCGCTCCCTATCATCACCTGGAACGTACCGGGCTGGGTGATGCGCTCCAGCTTGTCATTATAGAACGACAAGGCGTCCCGCCTGATATTAAAAGTAATGCGTTTGCTTTCGCCCGGTTTAAGCGATATCTTTTTAAAATCCTTTAACTCTTTTATTGGTCTTAAGGGCTGCGAAACCATATCGCGCAGGTAAAGCTGCACCACTTCCTCCCCCGCATATTTGCCGGTGTTTTGTACCTCTAATGAAACAGGAATGGTGGTACTGCCTTTTACCGAAGCATCAAATTTGCCGATCTCTATGTTTTTATAGTCAAAAGTGGTATAGCTTAGTCCATAACCAAAAGCATATTTTGGTGAATTTGGAAGATCGATATAAGCCGATTTATAAAAAAGGTCGGTATCATTTTGTGCCGGCCTACCGGTATTGTAATGGTTATAATAAATAGGTATCTGCCCTTCTGAACGCGGGAAAGTAATGGGCAATTTGCCGGACGGATTATAATCGCCGTACAACACATCGGCCATAGCGTTACCGCCCTGGCTGCCCAGCCACCAGGTATATAAGATAGCAGGCACATTATCGGCGGTCCAGTTAAATATCATCGGGCGACCGGCCATCAGCAAAACCACAACCGGCTTACCGGTCGCTTTTATTTCTTTGATCAGCTCTTCCTGTATTCCCGGTAAATGGATATTGGATTTACTTTTTGCTTCGCCCGTCATGTCCGGCGCTTCGCCCATTGCCATTACCACTACGTCCGCTTTTTTGGCGGCAGCTATTGCGTCGGCAAAACCCTGGCGCGAGGTATCCACAATGCCGCAACCTTTGGCATAAATAAATTGGGTTTGCTTGGCATGGTTCTGCATCCCTGCCATCAGCGATACAATACCCTTGTCTTTATCTACATCCAGCGACCAAAAGCCTTTCAGCTCTTTTTCTGCCTTAGCCAGCGGACCTATCAGGGCTATTGTTTTCAGGTCTTTTGAAAGCGGGAGCAATTGCTTTTCATTCTTTAAAAGAACAACACTTTTCCGTGCCATATCCTTTGCCAGCTCTATATTTTCGGGACGGTTGAGCATGGTTTTTTCGCGTTCAGCATTGATAAAATGATAAGGATCATCAAACAGGCCCAGCTCAAATTTCTTTCTTAATATACGTCTTACCGCATCATCTATCAGGCTAACCGGTATCTTTTTATCAGCAACCAGCTTCGCAATATTATTGATATAGCTGCGGCTCTCCATATCCATGTCACTGCCTGCTTTTAAGGCCTCTTCGGCAGCTTCATAATTATCTTTGGCATAGCCGTGGTTGATCATTTCGCCTATCGATCCCCAATCGCTCACCACGAAACCTTTGAATGCCCATTTGCCTTTTAATATATCCCTTTGCAGGTAGCTGTTTGCCGTGGCGGGCGTACCGTTAAGATCGTTAAAGGAATTCATAAAAGTGGAAACACCGGCATCCAACGCGGCTTTGAACGGGGGCAGGTAAACTTCCCATAAAGTGCGCTTGCTCATATCCACGCTGTTATAATCGCGTCCGCCAATGGCAGCACCATAGGCGGCAAAGTGCTTGGCGCAGGCCATAATGGCATCTGTGCTTCCCAAGCCTTTGCCCTGGAACCCTTTTACCCTTGCGATGGCAATGAGCGAACCGAGGTAAGGGTCCTCACCCGCACCTTCCATTACGCGGCCCCAGCGTGGGTCGCGGGCGATATCTACCATTGGCGAGAATGTCCAGTTAATACCGGATGCCGATGCCTCTATAGCAGCAACCCGTTCAGATTTTTCTATGGCGTCCATATCCCAGCTGGAAGCCTCGCCCAGGGGGATCGGGAAGGTGATGTCATAGCCATGTATCACATCCTGCCCGAATAATAATGGAATTTTTAGCCGCGATTGCATGGCTGCATCCTGGAAAGTTTTACAGTGATCAGTCCCCATGATGTTCAGCACTGCACCAACGCGGCCCGCTTTGATTTCATCCAGCTTGTTACCCACATCTTTGGTCACCGGTCCGGTTGCTTCCCAATCACCGTTATACTGGTTAAGCTGACCGATCTTTTCGGCTAAAGTCATTTTGGCCAATAAGGCTTCTACTTTTTGATCGGTAGTTTGTTTTTGGGCGGATGTTTGCTGAGCCGCCACGATGCATAAGGTCAGCACCAGGTAAATTGATTTTTTGTTGATATCGATCATTGAAAATATACTTTTATTCATCTAAGGAAATGTCATTTCGACGAACTGCCGGGGGACTGCACAGCCGTGAGGAGAAATCTTATACGAGCGAATTGCAGATCATGCATAATTGTATAAGTTTTCTCTTCGCACCGAACCCGCCTGGCTCTACAGCTCATCGAAATGACATTATTTATTTAGTTCAATTTGCACTAATTATAAATTCCCTTTCTTAATTTCATCCACAGCGTAATTAGCTGCCCGCGCGGTTAAGGCCATGTAGAGGATAGACGGGCTTTGATTGCCGGTGCTGGTCATACAGGCGCCATCGGTCACAAATACATTTTTGCACAGGTGCAGCTGGTTCCACTCGTTCAGCAGGGAAGTTTTTGGATCTTTACCCATGCGGCAGCCGCCCATTTCGTGGATATCCAGTCCGGGGGCTTGCTTATTTTCGTGTGTCTCCACATTTTTGCAGCCGGCTTTTTCCAGCATTTCCTTGCTTTCTTTTAGGAAATCTTTGATCATGCGCTCATCATTATCATCGTATTCAACCGAGGTGATCAGCAGCGGGATACCCCATTGGTCTTTTTCATCTTTGCTTAAACGCACATGGTTGGTTACCTTCGGAACGGTTTCGCCCTGGAGGTACATGTACACCTGCCAGCCGCCGGGTTCGGTCAGTGAATCTTTGTATTCTCCTCCTACCTGCCCGTTGTCTGTATCAGCCGGTCGCGGGTTACGGAAAGCGCCCATAAATGTGGTATACCCACCATAATAATCAGTCTCCTGCTTGTGCAAGTTTTTGTAATTAGCCAGGATCAGTTCGGTAGGGTTCCGGCCGAAATAATACTTATCCAAAAAGCCTTCCATCTCGGCAGTAACCGATGCCCGATAGTTCTGGAAAGCCACATATTTGCCTAATAAACCATTATCATTACCCAAACCATTTGGAAAGCGTTTGGAGGTGGAATTTAACAATACCAGGGTACTATTCAGCGCCGAGGCATTCAGGAAGATGATCTTTGCCTTGTACTCAGTCACCTCTTTGGTATTGGTATCGATCACCTTTACACCGGATGCCTTTCCCAATTTTTCATCATAGATAATAGAGTGTACTACCGAGAACGGCCGGATGGTGAGGTTGCCGGTCTTTTTTGCCCACGGTAAAGTGGAGCTGTTTGAACTGAAATATCCACCAAACGGACAGCCGCGCATACACATATTACGCGCCTGGCATTTCACACGGCCCTGGTCGATATGTATCTGTTTGGGTTGAGTGAGATGCGCCCAGCGGGCATGTACCAGGTGACGGTCTTTATAATTTTCGCTGATCTTTTTGCTGACCACCTCCTGCACGCAATTCATCTCGAAAGGTGGCAGAAATTCGCCATCAGGCATGGATTCGATGCCATCTCTATTGCCGCAAACGCCAATAAATGTCTCCACATGAGAATACCAGGGGGCCACATCGTCATAACTGATCGGCCAGGCAATGCCATAACCGAATTTCTCGGGATTGGTAAATTCAAATTTGCTCCAGCGCTGGCAGGCACGCCCCCAGGTGAGCGATTTGCCCCCTACCTGGTAGCCCCGTATCCAATCGAAAGGTTTTTCCTGTATGTATGGGTGATCTTTATCTTTTACAAAAAAGTGTGCGTTATCCTCGCCAAAACCCGCTGCCTTGCTGATCAGGGGATTCTCTTTCAGGAAAGCGGTGGTCATCCTCAGCCGGTGTTTAAATTGCCAGGGTGGCGTAGTTGCTGTGGGGTAATCTTTAATATGTTCCACATTTCTGCCACGCTCCAATACGAGCGTTTTTAATCCTTTTTCACACAGCTCCTTGGCAGCCCAGCCGCCGCTGATACCCGAGCCGATGACGATGGCATCGTAAGTGGTTGTTTCGGTGGGCTTATTTTCTTTTGTATTCATTAATTCTAAAAAATCAAATTGAATAATTGGGGGAGGAAAGTTAGGCTTTTAAACAGACCCGTCATAAATTTTACGCAAAAATGCCGAACAATAAAGCTGATTCGCCGCAATTCTCATACGACATTAATGAAACACATTAATAGTCAGTGGAATAAAATTATTATAGATTCCGGGTCAAAACCCAAATTGACAACGCTTTAGTTATCAGCAGAATAATGGAATCAAAAAATTAATACCTCTTTTAGAATTAATATGAAGCACTTTTTACTTCCCTACTTGTCGTTTTCTAAGAAAATATTCCTGCTCATCTTTACAATAAGCGGAGAAACAACTGCCAGCAAAACCGTTGGTAGCCTGATGGGGCTCTGAAATATAATTTCAGAGCCTTTTTTGATGGGCTTAAGCCAAAATAGAATCCCTTAATATTTTGGGCTAAAGCCGGAAGACAAATAATTTTCAACCCCGCGCTAAAGCACGGGGCAATTAATTTTTCAATCAAAGCACATTTTTACAACTAACACACCATACTTTAAATTATCCCCTAAATACTATATTTATGCGACCATAAACAATTCATCATGAATAGAACCTTACTAAGCTTAGCGCTTCTCCTACTATTTGGGCAAATCGCCTGTAGCCAAACCATCAAATATGGGGATAACCCCGCTGCCGGGAAATATTATGATATACGCGGTATAAAAATGTATACCGAGGTTTACGGTATAGGAAAACCCTTATTACTGATCCATGGCAATGGCGGAAGCATAAGTGCATTTTCACAAAATATCCCATACTTCTCAAAAAAATATAAGGTGATAGCGGTGGATAGCCGGGCGCAGGGGAAAACTGTCGACAGTAAAGACTCGTTGAGCTTTGAGCAAATGGCTGATGATTTTGCGGCGCTGCTGGATAAAATGCATATCGATTCAGCTTACGTAATCGGCTGGAGCGATGGGGGCATCAATGCTTTATTATTGGCTATGCGGCATCCCGAGAAGGTGATCAAACTGGCATCTACAGGCGCTAATATGACACCGGATTCATCTGCATTGATCCCATCGCTATGGAAGGATATGCAAAAGCAATATCAGACCGACAAAGACAAACCCCGCACCACCGCCAAAGAAAAAAATGACTGGAAAATATTTATGCTCGATTATAATCAGCCCAATGTGCCGCTGACTAACTTAAAAGCGATCAAATGCCCGTCACTAATCATTTGCGGCGACCATGACCTGATACCTGTTGAGCATACTTATGGCATTTATAAAAATATTCCCAGGGCTTACCTGTGGGTGGTTCCCAACTCGGGGCACGGTACGCTTCAGGAGCATAGGAATGAATTCAATAATTTGGTGAACGACTTTTTTGAGAAACCGTATCATCAATTTTAAGCCAGTTTAAGCTTTTTCAGGTAGTCGATATTTACTTTGGCGCTTTGCAGGGGCGTTTCGTGGTAGAAGCGGCTTTGTTCCACGAAGAAGTATTTCATTCCGTGATCCAGTCCTGTTGTTAGCAGGTGGGGGTAATTGATGATGCCCTGCCCCAAATCGCAGGCTGATTCTTCTTCGCTTCCTTTTGGCAGGCGGTTTTTCAGCACATCGCGCATGTGGCAAAGCTTAAAGCGGGGACTGTATTTTTTAATGTAAGCTTCCGGGTCTTGCCCTTCAGTTACCGTATAATAAAAGTCCATCTGGAAATCGACCAAATCCTTATCGGTATTCGCTAATAAAACATCTATCGGTAACTGGCCGTCTACTTTTTTGTAAGGATAATCATGCGGGTGATAGCCAAAGCGCATGCCGTGCTTTTTGCAGATCTCTCCGTTTTTATTAAACTCATCAGCAAACGTTTTGAATTTATCGATGGATTTCTGCGGACCTTTCCAGGGGCAGATCAGGTATTTCATGCCGATCTCGGCAGCCAGCTCTGCTTGTTTCTCAAAACCAACAGGATCATCGTCATAATGACTTGATATTAACGTAAGGCCATATAAGCCAGCAATCCTTTTGAATTCTCGGTTACTCCATCCCCAAAATATCCCCCCTGGTCCAGCATAACTCTCAATTTGAGTATAGCCCATCTCGCCCAACTTTTTCAAGGTACCTTTTGGGTCTTTCTGCATGTCTTCTTTTACCATGTAGAGCTGGATACCTAATGCAGGCAGTTTGTGCGCTGTGCTTAACAGGTCTGCCGGTTTTATAAATGGCGCTGCAAGCCCTAAAAGGCTGATATTTTTGATGAATGATCTTCTGTTGGTCATGTGTTTATTATAAAACTTGTCATGTTGAACGAATTGAACCATCTTCTTCGACTTGCATATTCGCCATGCATATTTTAGAAGATCCTTCGCGATGCTCAGGATGACAATTTGGTTAACTATATATTCCCTTTTTTCATTTCCTCCGCAGCATGGTTAGCGGCGCGGGCTGCAAATGCCATGTACAGGATCGAAGGACTTTGGTTGCCGGTGCTGGTCATGCAGGCGCCGTCTGTTACGTATACGTTGTTGCACAGGTGCAGCTGGTTCCATTTGTTGAGTAACGAAGTTTTTGGATCGTGACCCATACGGCAGCCACCCATTTCGTGGATATCGAGCCCCGGCGCCTGGTGGGTATCGTGTTTGGTAACATTTTTTACTCCGGCTACTTCCAGCATTTCGGCGCTCTGGTCTAAAAAGTCTTTGACCATTTTATCGTCGTTATCATCATACCCTACCGAAGTGATCAGCTGAGGTATGCCCCAGGGGTCTTTCTGGTCTTTGCTTAAGCGAACGTGGTTGGCTTCCTTCGGTATCGTTTCGCCCTGGATGAACATGCCCGCATGCCATGGACCGGGTTCTGATAGTGCGCTTTTAAGGTCGGCACCCACACCGTCAGCCCAATGCTGCCTGCCGCGGTTTGAATAAACAAAGGTCATAAAGCCGCCAATATAATCCGTATCCTGTTTGTGCAGGTTACGGTAATTCGGGATCATTGGGTTAGTTGGGTTACGACCGTAATAATAATGATCTTCAAAACCTTCATATGTACCATGAACGCTCGCCCGGTAATTCTGAAATGCCATGAACTTGCCCAACAGACCGCTATCATTACCCAACCCATTTGGAAAACGGGACGATGTAGAGTTAAGTAAAACTAAATTGGTGTTCAGGCATGCGGCATTCATGAAGATGACTTTGGCATAAAACTCAGTCATCTCTTTGGTGTTAGTGTCGACTACCCTCACGCCGGTCGCTTTGCCTTTTTTCTCGTCATAAATAACAGAATGTACTACCGAGAACGGCCGGATGGTTAAGTTGCCAGTCTTCTTAGCCCATGGCAGGGTTGATGAAACCGAACTGAAATATCCGCCAAACGGGCAACCGCGTGTACACAAGTCACGAGCCTGGCATTGGCCACGCCCCTGTTGTAAATGGATGGGCTCGGGTTTGGTCAGGTGCGCCCAGCGCGTTTTTACCATTCTACGGTCCTTATAATGCGCATTGATCTTTTTGGAGATCGCGTCCTCCACGCAACTCATCTCGAACGGTGGCAGGTAATCGCCATCGGGCATAGCTTCCATGCCATCTTTATCACCGCAAATACCCGAGAATCTTTCTACATGAGAATACCAGGGCGCGATATCCGCATACCTGATGGGCCAGTCGACCGCATAGCCGTAACGCTGCGGGGCCGAAAATTCAAACTCGCTCCAGCGCTGGCAGGCACGGCCCCACATAATGGATTTGCCGCCCACCTGGTAGCCGCGTATCCAGTCGAAAGGTTTTTCCTGGATATAAGGATGCTCCTTGTCCTTCACAAAAAAGTGATGCGTATCCTCGCCATATGCATAGCATTTGCTGATCACAGGGTTATCTTTGATCACCTGTAAAGGCTCCTCCATACGGTGCGGAAACTCCCAGGGGCCTTTGGTAGCAGTAGGATAATCTTTGATATGCTCGATGTTGCGGCCGCGCTCTAACACCAGCGTTTTTACACCCAGGTCGCATAATTCTTTTGCGGCCCAACCGCCGCTGATACCCGAACCTATGACAATGGCATCATAAGTGTGCTGCTCTGTTCCTTTACTCATAATTGGTTATCCTCATTTAATTTCAAACAATACCAGGTTGATAGGTTTAGTGCCCGTGGCCGAAAAATAAAAAGAAGTGCCTGGTGCTATATAAGTTTCTTTGCCCGTCTTTATAATGGTCGATTTGTTGCTTTTCGTATCGTGAAGGATAATATCATCACCTGCCACCAATCCGGCAACCATTGGTCCGCGGTTGCTAATGGTCTGTTTGTTCATTGATGAATCGGTCAGGCGATAGGCAAATGCTTTTTCACTGTCAAACAAAATGTTGAATGGCAACGGCTTCCGGCCGGAATTAGGATCATATACCGACAGTAATTCTATATCGGCAACATGGAAGGGTGTAACATCCCAATTACTTACTTTGTGAATGATCGTATCCTTTGCAAAATCGCGGTAAAATGCGCTCCCGGCTGTACTCCTGCCCTTCACCCAATCGTGTCCTTTCAATTGCTCCGCTGTTATGGTATTCGTGAACATTAAGATGACCGACGAAGTGGAGTGAATATGCTGCAAAGTAGTATCGTGCGGTGGGATATGTACGTCCAACACCCTGAAATATTTATTCTCTATAACATTATGATGCCGCGGCTCATTACGTACCTGCACCTGTGCTTTAACGCTTGAAAAAGCTGTTGTCAATATTAATAAAGCTATCAGTGCACAGTTTTTCATTTTTAGTTATCATTATCGCAATAAAAACATTGCACATCAGGATGCAGCCATAATAAGGAAGCCGGTAACTGTGTACTTATTTTTTGTTCCAGTAATTTATCCATTATCTGTTTCTTAGCTGTTCCGTTAACCAGCAGGATGATCTTTTTTGACAGCATAATATCCGCCATCCCCAATGTAAGGCCATATTTGATGTGAGCACCGGTTCCTTTAACCATAGTGTGGGTAAGCGAGGTTTCGCTCAAAGGCGCCATATGCACACGCGGTTGCAAACTATCCGCAGGTTCGTTAAAGGCGATGTGCCCGTTTTTGCCTAAGCCGAGAATGCACAGATCTATCGGGCCATGCTCATCCAGGTATTGCGCTATGCGGGCGCATTCTTTTTCGGGCTCACTGCTTTTGCCATCAAAGGCGATGTATTTTTTTGAGGAAACATTTAGCGGCTGCAGCAAATTTTCATGAAGGTAACGTTCACATGAGCCGGTATCATCAATACCCAGGCCATACCATTCATCCAGTTTTATAAAAGTTAAGTCGCTTACGTTGATAGCCGTTTGTTTTTCGACCAGCTTTTTATAAACGCCTGTTGGCGAGTTGCCGGTTGCCGCGCATACCAATGATTTTGGTTTGACCTGTAATTCGTGAATAATGAGGGCCGAAGCCAGCTCATTCAATTCGGCAAGGGTATTGCACGGCGTTATTTGCATGATCTGTTTAGAAATGTATAGTTGGCGGTTATTCACCAAATATATAAATCCTTTTATAAAAGCGTATAGTGTTAATTGGGTGTTTCAATAATTTTACGGTATCAGAAACTATAGCGTGAGCAAGGCGAAGAAGATGCTTCACTATCGTTCAGCATGACAAATTAGTTATGTTGTCATTCTGAGCATCGCGAAGAATCTTCTTTAAGATGCAAGAGCAGATACAAGGTGAAGAAGATGCTTCACTATCGTTCAGCATGACAAATTGGTTATGTTGTCATTCTGAGCATCGCGAAGAATTTTCTTTAAGATGCAAGGGCGGATGCAAGGTGAAGAAGATGCTTCACTATCGTTCAGCATGACAAATTAATTATGTTGTCATTCATTCATCGCGAAGAACCTTCTTTAAGATGCAAGGGCGAATGCAAGGTGAAGAAGATGCTTCATTATCGTTCAGCATGACAAATTAGTTATGTTGTCATTCTGAGCATCGCGAAGAATCTTCTTTAAGATGCAAGGGGGGATACAAGGTGAAGAAGATGCCTTAGTATGACAAGCTGGACTTTTTATTGATAATCATTATATCACATAAATAGATGAAGCCGGATGCCTGCGGCTGAGCTGCTGTTCAAAATAATAGAGGACGAGCATTAAGGATAGGTTGATCAATTGCCCTACTGCGGCGTATGAATCAGAAAAAGGATCGTGGTTGTGCCAGTGCGTATATACAGCCCCCAACATGATGATTGCTAATCCCGCGGCAGCCAAAGGGCCTGTTTTCAATTTAAAATGCAGCAATATCCCCAGGGCGCCAAAGGTTTCTGCCGTCATGATAAAAAACAGGAACCAGGTGGCGTAGCCGGAACTGGTAAAGAATGTGATCATTTCGTTTAAATGCTGCGATTTGCCCGCCGTGGCTACAAGGAATGTATTACCTGTTAAAATAGAGATACCCCACAAAGCAGCATTAATTACTTTCCTCAGCCTGTCAATAGCTATGCTGCCCACCAGGTAGCCTAACAGCAGGTGCCCCAGCATGCCTCCCCACCTCATGATGAAGGAAAGGGTGCTGAGCAGACCTGCATTTTTGATGCCGCAGAAATAAAATAGCCATATATCCGCACTGACCAGCAAAGCCAGGATAACATAAGCTACAGCAAAACCATAAACCAGCTGCTCCTTAGGCCTGATGATGAAGCCCAATAAACCACCGAGGATGACAAGGCCGATGAAGGTTAACAGCTGCATATTTATGCTCCTTTTAATTTATTTGGCAGCGGGTATTTTGACAGGTATCATTAAAATACCCGGTGCTTTATCCTGTGAATAATAAAGCATTTTACCGTCCGGCGAAACAAATGGGTCGCCGTTACCATTGCCGTTATTTATCTGCGGCCCCAGCTTCTCGCCTTGAGCCCAGCCATCGCCACTACGGTAACTGATATACAAGTCGCCATTGCTTGCAAACATGATGTAGCTTTCATCGGGTGCTATAAAGGGGTCATATATTTCACTATCCCCATTTAAAGCCAGCAACTGGGGTTTCTCATAATGATCGTCTTGCCATTTGAGGTAATAACCACGCATTCCCTTAGTGCCGTCGCGGCCGCGCGAGCAGAAACAAATGCTTCCGCGACTACTAATAGAAGGACCGAAATCATTAAACCCTTCCTCGTTTACAGGAGCGTCAAAATGTTTGGGAGCTGTCCATTCATCGCCCGAAAGATGATTCACATACCACAGGTGCGCTTTTTTACGGGGGGTATCCTGCTTCATGCTTTCCAGCGGACGGGTTGATACAAATATCAGGCGTTTACCATCGGGCCTTAGCGCAGGGTCCCAATCTTTCCAATGCCCCGAAAATGGAGCGGTTGCCGGTTTGCCCCATTTACCGTTATTCATTTTTGAGAAGCAAATGGTTTGCCCATCGGCAAAGAACACTGTTTTGCCATCGGGCATAAAGGTTGCCACCGACTCATTATTGGGTGTGGCTACGCCTTCCTGTAAAAACACGGCCGGCCGGGCAGCGGGATCAACAATATTTTGACTGAGTGCGGTAAGACTTGCACTACAGAGTATAATTAAGCAGAAACCGGCTTTTTTTAATGATGCAGTTATAGAATACATAGGAGTATATAGGTTTATAAACGATAAATGTCCAGGCGGAATAAATGACCGGTCGCCATGAGCAGCGCCGGTCAGTATGGAGAGATTTAGTTGATATCTTTTCCCGCCTGCAGGGTAGTGATAAATTTGGCAGTAATATCCCTGTTTGGCTGATCCGGCGCCATGGCATTGGCTTTTTGAGCAAATGTTAAAGCCTTCTTATAATCGCCAACGGCCGAATATGCCCTGGCCATGCCTGCTATGGCTAAAAAGTCGTTAGGGCGTTTATCATAGCTCATTTTAAACACATCAAATGCCTCTTTGCCTTTTTTATGACGGGTAAGGTTCCTGGCGTAAAAATACAGCTCGTTACCGTTAGCATAGGGGAATGCCTTTTTCATTATTTCTGCTGCTTCGGTGCCGCGGCCAAGACTGTCTAATATAGTAGCTTTGGTGCTCAAGGCTGTGAAGCTTCTGTCGCCTCCAAAATTGACGCTTGTAGCCGAATCTGCCCATAAAAGACCTTCTTCCAGGTTGGTTTTATTTTGAGCACAGTACGACGCCGCCTGATCCCAGCTTTGCCAGGTAAAGCCTTTTTCGGTGCGAAGTTCTTTTCTGAAAGAGGCGATCTGGGTAGCAACCACGTCAACATCCACCTTGAAAGGGATCACCTTTTTTTCCCATTGCAGAGCGATCACAGCACTTGACGGGGTTTCGTCGGTAAATTCATATTTCAGCAATTCCACGCTTTTATCAGCCGGCACGGGTTTTACTTTCACGCGCAGCGCATCTTCATCCTGCCGGTAATAAAAGCTACCCCATGATGATGAATTTTTGGAGAATATCAGGGTACTTTCGTTAGGGTCATAGGCAATAAACAACCCGTATTTACCCGCAGGCAAAGGCTGCCCTTCTATCTTTACATCAGTAGAAAATTCAATGATGGTATTTTCATTAGCACCTGCCCGCCATGGAGCAGCTTTGGAAGTGCCAAACCCCTGGTCGACATAACCCACCGGGATAAGTTCGCCCCATATATGGCCATCGCGTTTTTTAACCGCAGGCCGGCTGTAAGTGATGGATACATTGGTAACACCGATGCCTTCGCTGACGGAGGCCCTTTTATTGCCCCCGCTTGGCAGGGCAGTCAGTTGTGCCTGCGCAGGAATGGTGAGGGCAAGTTGAATGGTGGCCAGTACAATAC
>JBEHXM010000071.1:0-26406 GCA_048498695.1 Bacteroidota bacterium | reverse complement strand
ACTGCCTTACGATTTCTCGTTAAGCCACCACCAGTTGTTGTTTAATACTTTGATCATCATTATGCGACAAATATGGAAATAGTTTTTTCTAAAAGCAAGCAGAATGATAAATTTGGTTAATTATGTTAGTTGTTGAATGAGTTGATTGAGTTAAGTGGTTGATTAAGTTATTTTAACTTGTCTAACCCAATCAACTCATTCCAACTTAATCAACTTATTCTAACCCAATCAACTAACTAAATGGCGATCCGTAAGCAAAAATTCAACCCCGAGGACGATCTTGGATTTGGTACCCAGCCGGTTATTAAAAATCAGCCGGTCATCAGCCAGGACGGATCGATCAATGTAAAACGAAAAGGTCTACCGTTTTTTAACACGGCCGATAACTATCATAAGCTCATCACCATGAAATGGGGTAAGTTCTGGATGATCGTATTATGCTGTTACCTTACTATCAATACCCTGTTTGCGTTTATTTATTTATTCATCGGTGTCCAAAATCTGAACGGAGCCGAGGGTACAAACACCTATCAGCACTTCTGGGACGCTTTTTTCTTTTCGGCACAAACCATTTCCACGGTTGGTTACGGGCACATTAGTCCAAGGGGAATGGCTGCAAACAGTGTGGCCGCTTTAGAGTCGATGCTCGGACTGCTTGCCTTCGCTTTGGCTACCGGCTTGCTATATGGACGTTTTTCGAGACCTACCGCAAAAATTATATATAGCGAAAACCTGTTGATATCGCCCTACCTGGAAAATGGGAAAGGGATCATGTTCCGGCTTGCAAATTTGCGTCGCAGCCCTTTGATAGACCTGGAAATGGAAATCACTTTTTCATACAATGAAGACGTAAACGGGAAAAAGGTAAGAAGGTTCTTCCCTATCGAATTGGAAAGAAAAAAGGTGAGCATCCTCACTTTAAGCTGGACAGTTGTGCATCCCCTTGATGAAAAAAGTCCTTTAAAAGATATAACGCCTGATGATCTTCGGGATAGTCAGGCAAGCTTTTCGGTATTATTAAAGGCTTTTGATGACACCTTTTCACAGAACGTTCATTCCCGTACTTCATATCAATTTGAACACATGGTATGGGATGCAAAATTTAAACCGGCGTTTGACAGGGATGAAGATGGCAGAATAGTACTTGATCTAAGCAGGATCAACGATTTTACTGAAATTTAGTTAATCAATACTATTTCTTTTTTTCCAGTTTGTACAGCATTTCACGGCCGTTCTCATTATGAGGATTCAATTCGAGTGACTTTTTATAATTACTTATGGCTAACGTCTTATTGCCTGCATTCATATAAGCTTCACCAAGACTATCATAGGCATTATAAGAGTTTGGGTGCTGCTTTACATTCTGACTAAATAATTCTATCGCATTATCCACGTGTTTCAGCCTTAACTGATAATAACCGCAACTATTCATAAAATCTTCGGTAGGAGCTATTGTATAGCCAAATTCAGCCGACAAAGTATCAAAATGCTTTACAATATCCTGGTAAGAAATGCTTGCATTGCCATAAAAATCGATAAACCAATCCTTATAAAAGAATTTCAACCCATCGAAAAGGCTTTTGTAAGGAACTGAAAAATGATTTTCATCATCATATTTCCTGAGATCCCATGCAAACCAGGGAGGAGCAAGACGTTTTAGTTGTGCAGCTAAAGCATCAACTTTGTCAGTACCTTCGTTACCTATCGTAATGAATAATTTCCCATTATGCGGATGGGATGAGGTAAATATATTACCAACCCTGGCAAGCATTTTGTCATTAACGCCATTTATTGCCGGACTGATCAATATCATACCCGGAAACAGGTCCGGCTTAGTTTCTTTCACATAAAGAGCAAATAATCCTCCCAATGAATGTCCCATTAATATCCTGTAAGGTTGTACCCGATAATGTGAGTCAACGTATGGAATAACCTCTTCATCAAGATATCTCAAAAAACGCCCGGCAGCAGATGTGTTCAAAACGGTAGCACTATCGGTTGAATTGCTGTCCCGTTGCGGATGAACAGGTGTAAAATCCCTGCCCCGGTCAACATTCACTATCCCAACTACTACCATATCAGGTATCCGGTCGCGGTCATAACCAGAAAGAAAGTTGACCAGTGCCGAAGCATGGCCAAAGTGACTATCGCCATCGAGCAGGTATAGTACCGGGTAAGTATTCGATGTGGTATTATAATCAGCCGGCAGATGTATCCAAAGCGTTCTGTCCTCAGATAAAACTTTTGATTTTATCAAGACCGCCCTTTCATTCCGGGCAGGTAATGAATCGATTTGTCCTATAGCCGGTTTTGGAACGGCAAAGAATACAACCAATGCCATACAAAAATTATAAAGGTAGCTTTTGGTTGGAAATTTGTTTATCATATCATAAAGTTAAAAACAACATAATGAGATACATTATCTTCTCTCCTGGCATAGTTCTATTAAAACCCCGTTTGCGCTTTTGGGATGGATAAAGCAAACCAGTTTATTATCGGCGCCTTCTTTGGGCGTTTCATTTAAAAGGACGAAACCTTCTTTCTTTAACCGTTCCATCTCGGCTGCAATATCCTCAACATCAAAGGCTATGTGGTGAACACCCTCTCCTCTTTTCTCAATAAATTTACCAACCGGGCTATCAGCAGATGCAGGTTCCAACAACTCTATCTTATTGGGACCGGCTTGCAAAAAAGCAGTTTTAACCCCCTCTGATTCAATATCTTCTATTTTATAAACCTTAGTGTTTAACAGTTTTTCGTAAATAAGACCTGCACTTGCAATATCCTTTACTGCGATGCCGATATGCTCTATCTTTCTCATGTTCAAATATTGTAAATAATTACCTTTATCTGATTATTCGGCCTTGTTTTGAACGATTTTAAATAAAAACTTTGCATATCTTTGTAATGTTAATAATATATATAAAATATGGACCTCCCTATATACCTGGATAATAATGCTACTACGCCCATGGACCCGCGTGTACTTGAAGCAATGGTGCCTTATTTTACCCAGAAATTTGGTAATGCTGCCAGCCGTAACCACGCCTTTGGATGGGTTGCTGAAGAAGCTGTTGATTATGCGCGTGAACAAGTGGCAAAAATAATTGGCGCGAACGAAAAAGAGATCATTTTTACCTCTGGTGCTACTGAAGGTGATAACCTGGCCATCAAAGGTGTTTTTGAAATGTATCAGGAGAAAGGCAACCACATTATTACGATGGTTACTGAGCATAAAGCAGTGCTGGATACCTGTAAACACGTTGAGAAATTAGGCGGAAAGGTTACTCATTTGTCCCCGAAGGCTGATGGGTTGATAGACTTGCAGGAACTGGAAGCTGCCATGACCAGCGAAACTATCCTGGTATCGATCATGTATGGTAACAACGAGATCGGTGTTATACAGCCAATCAAAGAAATTGCCGCTATAGCGCACAAATTTGGTGCACTGTTTATGACAGATGCTACCCAGGCTGTTGGAAAGATACCTGTGGATGTTAATGCTGATGGTATTGACCTGTTAGCCTTTAGCGCTCATAAAATATATGGCCCTAAAGGCGTTGGCGCATTATATGTTCGCCGCAAAGGCCCGAGGGTTAAAGTTACAGCACAAATGGATGGCGGCGGTCACGAGCGTGGTATGCGTTCAGGTACACTTAACGTACCCGGTATTGTAGGTTTTGGCAAAGCATGTGAATTATGTATGCTCGAAATGGAAAGCGATGCCAAACGTTTGTCAGCTTTACGCGATAAACTGCAGTCAGCACTAACCGTTTTGGAAGAAAGTTACGTAAACGGTAACGTAGAACATCGTTTGCCGCATGTAGCCAATATCTCCTTCAAATACGTAGAAGGTGAAGGTTTAATGATGGCGATGAAGGATCTGGCGGTATCGTCAGGCTCAGCTTGTACATCGGCTTCGCTTGAACCATCATATGTATTAAAGAGTTTAGGTTTATCCGATGACCTCGCACATTCGTCTATCCGTTTTGGATTAGGCAGGTTTACTACTGAGGAAGAGGTTGATTACGCAATTGAAGTGACCAAAAAATCGGTTACTCATTTACGCGAACTTTCTCCGCTGTGGGAGATGTTCAAAGAAGGTATCGACCTTGACTCAATTGAGTGGGCGGAACACTAATTAAGATTTGACGTAATACGTTGTACGTTTTACGTCAATCAAAACAAGATTTAAAACGTATAACGTAATACGTATAACATACAACAAAAATTTAAGGAAATGGCTTATTCAGATAAAGTAATTGATCACTACACCAATCCACGCAATGTTGGCACTTTGGATAAAAGCAGCCACAAAGTTGGTACCGGTTTGGTAGGTGCACCTGAATGCGGCGACGTTATGCGCCTGCAGATACAGGTTGATGATAACAACATCATCACTGATGCTAAATTTAAAACATTTGGCTGCGGTTCGGCTATTGCTTCTTCATCTTTAGCTACCGAGTGGCTTAAAGGGAAAACAATAGACGATGCCATGAAAATTGACAACATGGATATTGTTGAAGAACTGGCTTTACCACCGGTAAAAATTCACTGTTCGGTATTGGCGGAAGATGCGATCAAAGCAGCAATCAATGATTTCCGCGTAAAGAACGGCTTAGCGCCGATCGAAAGCGAAAAAGTACATCACTAAATAGAACCAGGAACCAAGAGTCAAGAACCAGGAATTGAATAAATCTTGACTCCTGGTTCTTGATTCTTGACTCTGAAAGAAATGGTAACAATAACAGATAAAGCAAAAAGCAAGATAGATCACCTGATGCAGGATGCGAGCCTTGATGGCTCTTATTTCCTACGCGTTTCGGTGCAGGGGGGCGGATGTTCTGGCTTATCATATAACCTTGATTTTGATAACGAGATCAAAAAAGGCGACCAGTTTTTTGAAGACAAAGGCGTACGCCTGGCCCTGGATATGAAATCGTTCCTTTACCTTGCCGGTACCGAGCTTGACTTTTCAGACGGCTTGAATGGCAAAGGCTTTAACTTCCATAACCCCAATGCAACCCGCACCTGCGGTTGCGGAGAGAGTTTCTCTGTATAAGATTTTGTGATCACACTGATTGAATTTTGATTCCATCGATTTACAAAAAGATCGGTGGAATCATTTTTTACAAATCAGTGTAATCCTAACAACCATTTTTATAATCGGGGTAATCCTAATATCTTTAGAACAGAAATCTATTATTCAACTTATTTGTTCTAAATGAATTTACCTGCTGAGCGGTTAACTGTGCCAAGCCTGATACGCTATGTCGTATCCAATATCCATCCTGATACCCATACTTTTCTAACACACAAGGTAAAAGATGAGTGGGTTGAGATATCCTATAAAGAAACTATAGAAAAAGCAGATGCTATTTCTGCCTGGTTCCTGGATATAGGGGTTATGAAAGGCGACCGCCTCTCACTCATCATGGAGAATGGCCCGGATTATATTTATTACGACCAGGCATTGCAACAAATAGGTGCTGTTAACACATCCATCTATCCTACCCTTTCTGAAAGTGAAATAGAATATATATTAAACGATTCAGGTGCAGAAACTATCATCGCAGGCAACCCTTTCCTGTTTCGGAAAGTAATTAAGGTAGCAAACAATTGCCCGGCCCTCATGCGTATCATTCCTGCTTTTGATGATCATGAAAAATATACTGAAAAGATCAGTTTAAATGCCGGTGTGATTGGGTTTAAAGAACTGATAGCAGAAGGCCGAACCATGGTAGAAAAATACAGATCGGCTATTAATAGTGCGCGTGAAGCTATTTTGCCATCAGACCTCTCCTGTCTGATCTATACATCAGGCACAACAGGTATCCCCAAAGGCGTAATGCTTACGCATCATAACCTGATCGAGAATGTAAAAGCCAGCCTGGAGCAGATCATCGTGTTGGAAAAAACGGATAAGTTTTTATCCTTTTTACCCTTGTCGCACGTGTTTGAGCGCATGGCTACTTACTCTATTTGTCTCTACGAAGGTTGTACCATTGCTTTTGCCCAAAGTCTTGACCTGCTGGCTAAAAACATGGCCGAGGTTAAGCCAACCATTATGTGTTGCGTACCACGTTTGCTGGAGCGGATACACGACAAGGCCATGAAAAACGGCACATCAGCCGGAGGTGTGAAGACAAAGATATTCCTGTGGGCGCTTGGCATCGGTAAAAAATACAGATTAGTACAGGAAGCGGGTAAAAAGCCGGGGATAGTATTAAGCAGCCAACAGAAAATAGCTGACAAATTGGTTTTCAGCAAGATAAAAGAGAAGACCGGTGGCCGTTTAAAATTTCTGATATCGGGCGGCGGAGCGCTTCCAAAAAACATCGGCGAGTTTTTTGGCGACCTGGGGATCAAAGTGTTAGAAGGATTTGGCTTAACTGAAACTTCACCAGTGATGGCCGTTACAGAAAACGAGCGGGTGATTTACGGAACAGTAGGGCGCATCATTCCGCGCATTGAAGTCGCGATACAAAATGTGGATACCAAACATATTTATACCATACAAACGCATAATAATTTTAACCCTGATTTCCAGTCTGAAGAAGGTGAGATCATCGTGCGGGGGCATTGTGTGATGAAAGGTTACTGGAATAAGCCGGAAGAAACAGCTTCGGTTATCGATGCTGAGAACTGGTTCCATACCGGGGATATCGGCCGCTTTTTTAAAGGCAATCTGCAAATTACCGACCGCCTGAAGAATATGCTGGTAAATGCATACGGCAAAAACATATATCCTACTCCCGTCGAGAACACTTACCTGAAAAGCCCCAGGATAGAACAGGTATTTTTAGTGGGCGACAAACGAGAGTACATCACTGCTATTATTGTGCCTTCAAAGGAAACCTTACAGGAAACCTTCAATTTAAATGAGGAATTTTTTAACAAGCCTGAAATCTTCATTGAAGATAAGGAGATAGTGGATTGGATAGCACAGGATATCAAACGTTTATCAAACGAACTGGCCAAATTTGAACGGATCAAAAATTTCAGGATAAAACGCAATCCGTTCAGTATGGATGAAGGTGAGATCACCCCTACCATGAAGGCCAAGCGTAAAGTGATCGAGAAAAAATATGCTGCTGCGATAGATGAAATGTATCTTCAGGAAACGGAAACGGATTAGAACGCAGATAAAATCAAGTGCTATGAGTAAGAGATCAATATTTTTATCAACTATTATAGCACTTACATTATTATATTCCTGCCAGCCTGATGATGTACCCAGGGTGATACTCAATCTTCCGCCACCAACTTCGGGCAAATACATTCTTTTTGATGCAGACCAGGATTTTAATAATGGCCTGACCCAATTCCCAAGCCCATATACAGCTATTTATTATGCAAACGTTGATGGAACGAATGTTACCCGTATATCACCTGCGGAAGATGGCTACTATGCCTATCGCCCGGCATGGGCCCCAGATGGTAAACAAGTGCTATATATACGCGGGAATCAGGCTGATAATGACCGCAGCATATGTACTATTGATGTGGATGGCAGGCATTTCAAAAGTGGTATTATAAAAGGAGATGAGGTGGATTATGCTTCGTTTTCGCCGGATGGAAATAAGATTGTTTATGCTAAAAGTCTTGTCCATCAGTTCCCATATAAATATGATATGTATGTTGCTAACAGGGACGGCACTTCTCAAAAGCGTATAACAACTTTTGCCGACCAAGATGGAACTATATTCAATATACATTGGGCAAGTGATGGTAAAATATATTTCAATCTTTTAAATGGCGCCGCATCCGGCATTTATACTATTAGTGACGATGGCAGTAATTTAAAATATGTGTCGAGTGCCCAGTTCTTATTGGGAATATCACCCGATGCTAAACATATTTTATATGACCTGGGCAGCGGATTGTATACCAG
This sequence comes from Bacteroidota bacterium, assembly GCA_048498695.1. Classification (GTDB taxonomy): domain Bacteria; phylum Bacteroidota; class Bacteroidia; order Sphingobacteriales; family Sphingobacteriaceae; genus Mucilaginibacter. The sequence goes on along the minus strand of JBEHXM010000071.1, from coordinate 18,512 downwards.
CAATAACGATGGTAGCAATATCAAACAGATAGCCGTTTATGATGGCGAGCACCCAAATGTGCTGGTGGGTGGCTGTTGGGCTACGGATGGCACACAGGTATTTGTATCCAATGCTGACTACCCCGCAAACTTTGGCATATTCAGGATGGGCAATGATGGCTCGAACTTGAAAAGAATATTACTTGGTTATTATGAATACCCAAGCGTTTTTTGATATTTAGGTTATCAGCCCAAATTCCTATCTTAAATCTATCCTCTCAAATCTAAAAAAACGCTATTTTTGCCTCCTTAATAAAAGCTATGAGTACTGCCCTATCTGAACAGGAAATTTTACGACGTAAATCTTTACAAGAATTACGCGACTTAGGTATCAACCCATACCCCGCCGAAGCATTTAATGTGACCGCTTTTGCACAGGATATAAAAGATAATTTTGATAAAAATCCTGATACCTACAAAAGCGTAGTACTGGCAGGCCGCATCATGACACGCCGTATTATGGGCAGCGCCTCTTTTGCAGAATTGCAGGATTCAACAGGGCGTATACAAGTTTATATCAAACGCGATGATATTTGTCCGGATGAAGATAAAACCCTTTACAATACTGTATTTAAAAGACTGCTGGATATTGGCGATTATATTGGCGTTAAAGGCTATGTTTTCCTGACTCAGACCGGCGAGATATCGGTGCACGTACAGGAGCTTACTATCCTTTCAAAATCATTAAAACCGCTGCCGATAGTTAAGCGGGATGAAGAAGGGAATATTCATGATGGCTTTACCGATCCTGAACTGCGTTACCGTCAGCGCTATGTTGATCTGACGGTGAACCCGGAGTACAAACAGATATTCATTAATCGCTCCAAGGTGATCAGCTCGATGCGGGAATATTTTAACTCGGAAGGATGGATGGAGGTGGAAACGCCTATCCTTCAGCCTGTGCATGGCGGCGCTGCGGCAAAGCCGTTTACCACGCACCACAATACGCTGGATATGCCGCTTTATTTGCGTATAGCTAATGAATTATACTTAAAACGACTGATCGTTGCCGGGTTTGACGGCGTGTATGAGTTTGGTAAGATGTTCCGCAATGAGGGCATGGACCGTACGCACAACCCAGAATTTACTTCGGTTGAAATATATGTTGCTTACAAAGATTACATCTGGATGATGACAATGGTTGAAGCATGTTTAGAACATGTAACCAGGGCGGTGCACGGGATACCGGTAGTGCAGGTTGGTAAAAATGAGATCAATTTTGAGGGGCCATATACCAAGTTATCGATGTATGATTCTATTCTGAAATATACAAACATAGATGTATCGGCAATGGATGAGGAAGCTTTGCGCAATACCTGTAAAAACCTGAATATCGAAATAGATGACACCATGGGCAAGGGTAGGTTAATCGATGAAATATTCAGCGCTAAAGTGGAAGCTAACCTGATACAGCCAACTTATATCACCGATTACCCTATCGAGATGACCCCGCTTGCAAAAAAACACCGCAGCAAAGATGGTTTGGTGGAACGCTTTGAATTGTTTGTAAATGGTAAGGAAATAGCCAATGCCTATTCTGAATTAAATGACCCGATAGATCAGCGCCAGCGTTTGGAAGAACAGTTGATATTAGCTGGTCGTGGCGATGAAGAAGCAATGGCTATGGACGACGACTTTCTGCGCGCCCTGGAATATGGTATGCCGCCAACATCCGGTTTGGGTATCGGTATCGACCGCCTGGTGATGCTGATGACCAACCAGCATACGATACAGGAAGTATTATTCTTCCCGCAAATGCGCCCGGAAAAGAAGGCTAAAGTTGTTACAGCAGATGATTTTATAAAGATCGGTGTACCTGCCGAATGGGTGCCTGTTCTGAATAAAATGGGCTTTAACACCGTTGAAGAATTAAAGGCCGCAAATCCTAATAAGGTATTCAATGATTTAGGGGGCATGCGTAAAAAGCTAAAGTTGGATATTACCATGCCTGCTAAAGAAGTGGTGATGGCATGGTTCGCGTAGCCATAAAACCGATTAACAATTTGTTAACGAAATCATAAAACAGATAGAACTTTTGTATAGAAATGTCTGTATAACTTTATAATTACACAAGTTATGCAACATTATGACTAACTCTATATTAGAAATAACCGAAAACGAATACCTGATAAAACTTAACCGCAGCACTTTTGATCTGTCTTTTATCAGAAGTTTACTGAAAATGGTTGAGGTGGCTAACCCATCTGAAAATCAATTAATTATTGCTGACAGGCTGATAGAGCCAAGAGCAGACCGCTCATCGGAACCAGATTATTATAGTTCCCTTGAAGAGAAATAAGCTTTAAATTAATCATTCAAAGCTTATTTTTTGTGATTTAGAATTGGCGGTATCCTCCGCGCACTACTTGCTTGTCCATCTGTGCCATCTGGCCTTTCATCATCTTTATCTGATCGGCAAGCAATTTGTTTTTATCATCCTTAGCGGCTTCCTGCAAATACATCTGCGCTTCTCTTTTATTACGTTTCGCCATTGCAATACCTGCCAGGCTCAGTTTAGCCAGTGCGATATTGTGCGACATCTTCATTCCCAAAGAAAGCGCCTTCTTAAAATATTTTTCTGACTTCATCGGCGCCTTGCGCGATTCCAGCAAGCCCATCAGCAGATTGTAATATCCGTGCTGACTTTTGTTCAGTTGTTTTTCATAATCAGTGATCTTCAGCAGCCATTCTTCAGATTTGACCGTATTTTCCTTACGCAGGAAATATTGCGCGATCAGCATATTCTCATTGAAGAAGAAAGTAAGGAGGACCATTCCGCCTAATAAAAATACTAATATACCCCAACCCCAAAAGCCAAAGGCGCAAAGTGTTACCCCCGCTCCTGCTACCACGCAGGCAATAATTAACCGAACAATATTTGACATAATTTTTTATGCTATAAAATAGAGTGCAAATATCTGTTTATTTGTAGTGTAAATCAAATACAACAAAATAATTATGGCAATAGCGTTAGAACCATCCTGGCTGGCCGTTTTGGGGGAAGAGTTTGAGAAACCTTATATGACAGACCTCAAAAAATTCCTGCAAAACGAAAAGGAAGCCGGGCAGGTTGTCTATCCCAAAAATGCTGATATTTTCAGGGCTTTTAATGATACACCATTTGATAAAGTTGAGGTTGTAATTTTAGGTCAGGACCCCTACCATGGCCCCAACCAGGCACATGGCCTATCCTTTTCAGTACAGAAAGGCATTGCTATTCCCAAATCACTCATCAATATCTACAAAGAGTTGGCTACCGATATCCCTGGTTTTACAAAACCTGCTCACGGCAACCTCGAGGAATGGGCCAAACAGGGTGTTTTATTGTTAAATGCGACGCTAACCGTACGTGCAGGTGAAGCGGCATCGCATCAGAAAAAAGGATGGGAAATATTTACTGATAAAGTAATTCATACCTTATCTGAAAAACGAACCGGCATTGTATTTATACTCTGGGGCGCATACGCACAATCCAAAATTCCATTGATAGATCAGAGCAAGCATTTCATCATCAAATCGGTGCACCCGTCACCGCTGTCTGTTGAACGCGGATTCTGGGGATCGAAGCCATTCTCAAAAACAAATGCTTATTTAGAAAAAGAAGGTAAAAAGCCGATTGACTGGCAAATACATTGAGGCCGCTTACCCGTTAATTGATCATGGTTGATCAGGCAGCCGCAATATATATAGAAGGCTAAGGATCAGAATCTTTCGGATGCTAATTACATAAGCATTTGGCTTGTTGCGGCATTCATTTTTCCGTACCTTACCGCTACCAAAATCAAATCATGAAAAGTATAATCATTGCCTTTATTTTGCTGCTTTTTGTTCTGGGAGCCGGGGCACAGCGCAAACATATTGACACCCTTAGGGCCCAGCTAAATGGGAATATGGATGACACCACACGCATCAAAAAATTACTTGAGTTAAGCCGTGCCTATTATATCTCCAATCCCGATTCAAATATAGTCCTCTCGTTACAAATATATGACCTGGCGGGTAAACACAACCTTGAGTCATTGCAGGGAAGATCGCTTAATAATATGGCAACCGCCTACGCCACCCTGGGCGATTATCCTAAAGCTACACAAATGTTTTTCAGATCATTGAGAATACATGAACGGTTGGGCGAGGTTCCTGAAGCAGTGATTGTATACAATAACTTAGGGGATGCCTATACTAGGCAGGGTGATTATAAAAAAGCATTGAGCTATCTGTTGCCCGGAGCTCAGCGATGGAAAAATTACGACAAAGAGGATAAATTTTCTGACCGGCGCTACAGGGAACTATCCGCCATCTTTGCCCTCAATATTGGTGAATGTTACCTCTACACCAATAAAATTGATTCGGCCGATTACTACCTTAAGCAAAGCTACAATGATTCGAAAGAGCATAAATTTACTGATCTGACCAACAATATCGAGCGCGATTTTGGTGAGATCGAATTAATTCGCGGACACAAGGATAGTGCATTAAAATACCTGCGCGATGCAGCATCGGTTTCATTCTCAATCGATGATTCACAAATGCTGAGTGAATCATACCTCAGCATAGCCAAATTATATAACAATTATAAAAGGCGGGATTCGGCCGAATACTATGCGCAGAAAGCGCTTGATGTAGCTGTGGCTGGTAAATTTGAGCAGGATGTTTTGAATGCGGCCAAAGCATTGCATACTTATTATGATGAGGACAATAATTTGCCCATGGCCTACAAATACTTTAAACTGGCCACTACCGCCAAAGACAGCATTTACAGCCAGGATAAGGTAAAGCAAATACTGTCACTTGATTTTGAGGAAAGGCAGCATCAGCAGGAAATAGTCGCCGCGCAGGGGCAGTACCAGGCTTCTATACGCATGTATGCACTCATAGCCGGGGTTGTTGTGCTATTATTACTGGTTATCATTTTCTGGCGAAACAGCAATCAACGTAAGGCAGCAAATCAGTTGCTCCAAAGGCAGAAAGAGGAAATACAAAATACGCTGGGCGAATTGAAGCTCACACAAAGTCAGCTTGTACAATCGGCCAAGATGGCCTCGCTGGGCGAACTGACGGCCGGCATTGCGCATGAGATACAGAACCCGCTGAATTTTGTTAATAATTTTTCGGAGGTAAATCATGAAATGATCGGTGAGCTAAAGCAGGAATTGAAAAGCGGCAACATCAGTGAAGCTCTTACAATTGCTGACAACATCGAGCAAAATGAAACAAAAATTAACCATCATGGCAAACGCGCCGACTTCATTGTGAAAGGTATGCTGGAACACAGCCGCACCAGCACCGGCGAACGGCAGCCGACCAATATCAATGTATTGGCAGATGAATTTTTAAAGCTTTCTTATCACGGCCTGCGGGCAAAAGATAAAAAATTTAACGCCGAGCTGGTGACCAATTTCGACACCTCGATACCGAGAATGAATATTGTGCAGCAGGACATCGGCCGGGTGCTGATCAATTTATTCGGCAATGCTTTTTATGCTGTGAATCAAAAAGCTAAAACCGCCAGGGCGGATTATAAGCCCGAGGTCGAAGTAAGCACGGCGCAACAGAACGGTTCTGTGATAATAACGGTAAAAGACAACGGTACCGGCATCCCTGAGAATATTCGCGAAAAGATCATGCAGCCTTTTTTCACCACCAAACCTACCGGCGAAGGGACGGGATTAGGCTTATCGCTTAGCTATGATATTGTGGTGAAGGGGCATGGAGGGACTATGAAAGTTAACAGCAAGGAAGGCGAAGGTTCTGAATTTACAATTCAATTGCCGTTACATTAATTTGAAAATTTGGTGATTTTAAGATTTGAAAATTCAAATCATTTTCAAATTAACACATGTTCAAGTTCTCAAATTAATTAGTATTCCAGCGGCACTATCGGCTCTTTCTTGCTGGTCGACATGATCATCATGGTTTGGAAGGTTTTTACCACAGGGATGCGGCTGATCTTCTCCATGATCAATTGCTCATAAGCTTTGATATTGCTCACATAAACTTTTAATACAAAATCGCATTGTCCGGTTACGTGGTGGCATTCGGTTACTTCTTTGATATTTTTGATTTCGTCTAAAAATACCTGGATGGTATTATTCTTATGAAAATCGAGGGATACCTGGATGAAAGTTTTGATACCCAGGCCGAGTTTTTCTTCGTCAACCAATGCGTGGTAACTCTTTATAAATTCCGCATTTTCCAGTTTACGCACACGTTCAAGGGTCGGTGCAGGTGAAAGCCCGATCTCATTTGAAAGCTGTAAATTGGTTATTCTCCCGTTTTCCTGTAATATCCTGAGAATCTGCAGATCTATTTTGTCGAGTTCATTAGCCATGATAGGTACAAATATAGTTTTTCCTAAACCAACAGAATAAAATTTTTCATAAAACTGTTTCAACCGAAATAAATTTTTTAATAAAATTTAGATTGGTCTAAATTTTTTATTAGATTTGTTTAAATGAATACCTTTACAGAAGAGAACTATTTAAAAGCTATTTACCATCTTTCCCTGCAATCGGGCAGCGCAAGCACTAACCAGATAGCCACTTCACTCAACACCAAAGCGGCATCAGTAACCGATATGCTGAAGAAACTGGCGGAGAAAGAATTGATCAATTATACCAAATACCAGGGCGTTACGCTTACCGAACCGGGAGAAAAGATCGCCATCAGCATTATCCGGAAGCATCGCCTTTGGGAATATTTCCTGGTCGAAAAACTCAATTTTAAGTGGGACGAGGTGCACGATGTTGCCGAAGAGCTGGAACATATTGCGTCAAAAGAATTGATAGACCGCCTGGACGATTTTATGGGAAATCCAAAATATGATCCGCATGGCGATCCCATACCCGACAGTAATGGCCAATTTAAAACACACGAATTAAAACCGGTTGCTATGCTGGTTGTTAATGAGTCCGGTATAATTTCAGGAGTAAGGGATCATACTACCTCATTCCTGCAATACCTCGAAAAGATGCAGCTGACCATCGGTAAGAAAATAAAAGTAACAGAAATTAATGATTATGACCACTCGGTTATTTTACAGTCTGACGATAAAAAAATTCATATCAGCCGTGAAGTAGCCAATAACCTGCTGATAGCCCTATGAATACCGAACATAACCAATCCTTAAGCAATGTTCACAGTACGGTTACTACTGAAAACAAATTAGGCTGGCGCAAATTCCTGGCTTTCATTGGCCCTGCTTACCTGGTGAGCGTTGGCTATATGGACCCGGGTAACTGGGCAACTGATATTGCCGGGGGCAGTGCGTTTGGCTATAAACTGATCTGGGTATTGTTCGTTTCTAACTTGATCGCATTATTGTTGCAATCACTTAGTGCACGACTGGGCATTGTACGTGGCCTTGATTTGGCACAGGCATCAAAAAATGCATATCCGCGCTTTGTAAACTTTTGCCTTTACATTCTGGCCCAAATAGCCATCATTGCCTGCGATCTGGCCGAGATTATCGGTATGGCCATTGGTTTACAGCTATTATTTCATTTACCGCTGATTTGGGGCGTATCGCTTACGATTACCGATACGGTACTGATGCTCTTCCTGATGAACAAGGGGATGCGAAAGCTGGAAGCCTTTATCATGTCAATGATATTTATTATTGGGTTATCCTACATGATCGAAATGTTTATTGTGGGCCCTGATATCGTGGGAATAGCAAAGGGATTTATTCCCACCAATCTGTTTAAGGGTGATAAGGTAAGTCACCAGATGCTATACATCGCCATCGGTATTATCGGTGCTACGGTTATGCCGCACAATTTATACCTGCATTCGTCACTGGTGCAGACGCGAAAGATCAACCGTTCGGACGAAGGTATCAAATCGGCTATCAAGTTCAACCTGTTCGATACCACGATTGCGCTTAACCTGGCATTTTTTGTAAATGCTGCCATATTGATACTGGCTGCAAGCGCTTTCTTTAGAAATGGTTATTTCCAGGTTGCCGAAATACAGGACGCTTATAAGTTACTGGAGCACATTTTTGGAACCCTTGCCCCTGTTTTATTTGCCATAGCCTTGATCGCTTCGGGGCAAAGTTCAACCATCACCGGGACACTTGCCGGGCAGATCATTATGGAAGGGCATATTAACCTGCGTATTGAACCCTGGCTGCGCCGGTTACTAACCCGCTTGCTGGCTATTATACCGGCCATGTTTACCATTATTTATTTTGGAGAAAGTGGTTTAGGAAACCTGATCATCCTAAGCCAGGTAGTTCTTAGTCTTCAATTGGGATTTGCCATTGTACCGCTGATACATTTTACGGCAGACCGCAAACGGATGGGTAAGTTTGCCATCAGCCTTAAAGTTAAAATTCTGGCCTGGACATGTGCCATACTGATCATCGGGCTTAACGCGAAATTGGTATTTGACCAGATCAGCGACTGGATACAACAATACCCATCTGCAAGGATATGGGTTTATGGATTGGTTTTACCGCTATCCATAGGAATTGCATTACTGCTGGTGTACGTCTTTTTAAGACCACTATTATTTAAACATAACGAGCAGCCTGCACAGGTACCACACGGTCTTGCTACTTCACTTAATGACCTGACCGCTATTTCCTATAATCACATTGCTATTACCATTGATTTTTCGAAAAATGACCGGGACTGTATCAGGCATGCCATTATGCAGGGTGGCAAGCACGCCAAATATACCCTGATACATGTGGTGGAAACTGCAGGTGCGCGTTATTATGGTACCGAAGTGATGGATCACGAAACACAAAGCGATGTGGATAATCTTGAGAAATACGTAGTGGCGTTGAAACAGGTTGGTTATAAGGCCGAAGCTCAAATAGGCTATGGTACAGCAGCACATGCGATAGCTGAAATAGTGAATACGCAGAATATCGACTTTATTGTAATGGGGTCACACGGCCACAAAGCGATCAAAGATCTTATTTTTGGCACTACGGTTAATTCGGTACGGCACCTGGTCAACATACCCGTACTGGTAGTTAAACCACAGTAAATATTTGCATATTTGCATCAAAAATGCCGCAGGGATGAGCCAGGATAATATATATATAAAGAACAAAAAGGCCTATTTTGAATACCAAATACTGGACAAGTACGTTGCCGGGATCAAATTACTGGGTACCGAAATCAAATCTATCCGTGATGGGAAAGCCAATTTGAATGATGCCTTTTGTACTTTTATTGATAGCCAACTATACGTTCGCAACCTGCATATTTCAGAGTATTCTTATGGCTCGTTCTATAACCATGAGGCCAAACGCGACCGCGTTCTGTTATTGAATAAAAAAGAGCTCAAAAAGCTCCAGACCCGCGGTGAAGAAAAAGGATTAACAATAGTGCCGCTTGCCCTCTTTATCAGCGACCGTGGTTTTGCCAAGCTTGAAATTGGTTTGGCGCAAGGCAAAAAGACCTACGATAAACGCGAAACCATGAAAGAGCGTGATACAAAGGTTGAGATGGACCGGGCGATGAAAAGGTAAACCCCCAACCCCTGAAGGGGAGCTTTTTATTAGCATTTATAATATTTTTCCCCTTTAGGGGTTAGGGGTTCACCAGGCTTTATCCCCCACCAATGGCACAAACCTGAAAGTATCCAGCACGTGCTTTTCGTAATCGTTTTCAGCTGTTTTTAGTATGGTCACCATTTTCTGGGATTCTTCATCTCCAACCGGAATAACCATAATGCCGCCGATAGCTAACTGCTTTAATAGTGTTTCGGGCACAAGGGGTGCGCCGGCAGTAACAATGATCTTGTCATAGGGCGCATGTTCTGCTATCCCTTTGGAGCCATCACCTAAAAAGAATTGAGGCTTATAACCCATATAAGGTAAAACCTGGATGGTGCGTTCATAAAGTTTTTCCTGACGCTCAATGGTGAATAGTTTAGCGCCAAGCTCTAATAAAATACAAGCCTGGTATCCTGATCCGGTACCAATCTCTAATACCTTATCTCCTTTTTTGATGTGCAGCAATTCTGTTTGATAAGCAACCGTATAGGGCTGCGAAATGGTTTGACCCTCGCCTATCGGGAAAGCGATATCCTTATAAGCCTGGTTCCAGAATGTTTCATCGAAGAAATAATGGCGTGGTACTTTTCCAATGGCTTTTAATACGGCCTCATCCTCAATGCCTTTTTTCTTTAATATATCAACCAACTGTTTCCGGGCACCTTTTTCGCGGTAATTATCAATAAATCTGTAAGCCATTATGAGCGCAAATTTAGCTAAAAAGGCAACTTTTGATTACAATGAACGAAATAGTTTATTAACAAAATAATTCCGGTTGTCGCATTTACTTTAATAAAAACGTAACTTGTATTATATATTACCTGGATTATGAACCTTAACAAATATTTACTCAAAGCCTTATTGATGATCCTGTTTCCTGCAATCATTATTTCTTCATGCAAAAAAGCAGCGAATCCCCAGGTTCAGGCTCCTAAAAATACCAATGCCATAATAGTTTATTCGGGACCTGTTGCAGCAGATGGATGTGAATGGCTTGTTCAAATAAATGGCACCAATGAAGTATACAGTCCGGTAAACTTATCCCCGGCGTTTCAAAAAGATAGCTTAAAAGTGAATGTTACTTTTGATGTGCTAACAACAAAGTTTCACTGTGGCTCTTTGGCCAACAGTCCGGGTATTACTCAAATAAAAATAAACAGCATTTCTAAATAGGATCAACATCGGGCTGGATAATGCTCCCTTTACTGAGTTTTGTAGTTTGAAACTGGGTAATGACATCCCTGATGATTGCTTTTACCCGGTTGATAGACACTCCGTCTTTCTCGAACTTCAGCATGATAGATTTGATATAGTAATTGCGGATACGGCTCACAAGAGGGACTTCGGGGCCAATCACTCTATCGCCAAAATTCTTACGAAGCTCGGCGGCCAGGTATTCAGCCTGGTTGTATAAGATCTCGGGGTTTTTATGTTTAATATCGAGGTTAATGATGCGGTAAAACGGAGGGTATTTAAAGCTCTTACGTTCTGACATCTCTGTCATATACAAATCATTGTAATCGTTCTCTATTACCTGTTTGATCACCCGGTGATTCGGGTCGTAAGTTTGTATCACTACCTTACCCTGTTTGCCGCGCCGCCCTGCCCTGCCGCTTACCTGCGCCAGCATCTGGAAACTGCGTTCATTGGCACGATAATCAGGGTATTTTAACAGGCTATCTGCGTTAATGATGCCGATTACGGTGATGTCCGAAAAGTCCAGCCCCTTGGCAACCATTTGAGTGCCTACCAATATGTCGATCTTCTTTTCTTCCAGGTCGTTCAAAATATTCTGCAGCGAATTTTTTGAACGTGTGGTATCCAGGTCCATCCGGCGTATCCTGGCTTCAGGCAATAGCATGCTTAATTCATCTTCTACTTTTTCGGTACCAAAGCCCTTGTATTCCAGGTGTGTTGAACCACATGCCGGACAAATAGAAGGTGCGTCTTCTTTATATCCGCAATAATGACAATGCAGCTTACCACTACTTTTATGATAGGTTAGGCTCACATCACAGTTAATACATTTGGGTGTGTAGGCGCAAACCTTACAGATAAGTAGAGGTGCATATCCCCGGCGGTTCTGAAACAAGATCACCTGTTCCTTATTTACCAGCGCCGTTTTTATATCTTCCATCAACACACTGGTAAAGTGCGATTGCATGGTTTTCTTCTTTGTTTCCTCGGTAATGCTTACCACTTCTGTTTCGGGCAGTTCTACACCGCCGAAGCGCTCCGCCAGTTCAACCAAACCATATTTATGCATGCGTGCATTATAATAGGTCTCGAAAGAAGGAGTTGCAGACCCTAACAGCACTTTCCCCTGGTACATATTGGCGAGGTAGATAGCAGCGTCGCGGGCATTGTAGCGCGGCGCAGGATCGAATTGTTTATAGGAAGTTTCGTGCTCTTCATCAACAATGATCAACCCGAGGTCGTTAAAAGGTAAAAAGACCGATGAACGTGCCCCTAATATTACTTTGTATTCATGGTTTAATACTTTTTGCCAAACCTCAACCCGCTCATTATCATTAAAACGGGAATGATAAACACCAATACTGCTGCCGAAATATTGCCGCAGACGCTCTATGATATGGGTAGTAAGGGCAATCTCCGGCAATAAATACAGCACCTGTTTACCCGAGTTAATCATGTCTTCGATCAGCCGGATATAGATCTGTGTTTTACCGGATGAAGTCACCCCATGCAATAGCAATACATCTTTTTGCTCAAATCCCTGTTTGATCTCCTGCAACGCTTTCTGCTGACTTTCACTCAACAGAAAATCACTGCTGAACTCATCTTCATCAAAATATAGACGGCTGACATTTCTTTCTTCGGCAATAAATATTTCCTTTTCAATAAGCGCCTTGATACTGGCATCTCCGGCGCCGCTTTCTTCGGCCAGTTCATTTTTTGATATGCTTTTTTGATGACGGGCAAGTTTAATATAGGCCAGCAAGGCGTCAGCCTGTTTCGGGGCACGTTTTTCCAGTATTGGGAAAAGCTCCTTTAAATTATCCTGGTTATGATAAACTGAGTTCAGGATAATAAATGTCCGCTTCCGTGGCTTGTAGCGTTCACTTACCTCTTCGGAGATATTGATAATATTCTTTTCGAACAGTGATTTCAATATCGGCATCACCGTTTTTTGTCCCAAAAGCTTTACGATATCTCCCACCGTTAGTTCAGGTTGCAGGTCAAGCGCCTCAACTATCAGGTACTCCTTATCATGCAGCGCAGTTTTATCAAATTCAAATCCTTTGTTCAATTCGATCTTAGTCTCACTGGCTAATTTTAAGGCAGAGGGCAGGGCGGCGTTCATCACCTCGCCCATATTGCACATATAATATTCAGACAGCCATTGCCAGAAGTGGAGTTGCTGTGTGATAACTACAGGCCGGTCGTCCAACACATCCATCAGGTATTTAGCCTCGTATTTTTCGGGCGCCTGGTTACCAATTGATAATATAATGGCTGTATATAGCTTGCTTTTGCCAAACTGCACCACCACCCTCTTACCAACCGCAACAGCATTGTTCAGTTGAAAGGGCACACGATAGGTATAGTTTTTTGCGATGGCAAGTGGTAAAATTACCTCCACAAAAAGCGTTTCTCTATCAGTATGTTGTACTTCGGCAAATTCAAGCATCTGGATTATTTATTTCTGAAAGCGGCCAGTGCTAGTGTAAACCAACCGGCAATAAACAGTAATCCTCCAATTGGGGTGATAGGGCCCATTATATTTAACCATCCCCAGCCTATCAGATCACGGCAGGCTAAAAGGTATAAGGAGCCGGAGAAGAATACTATCCCATACACAAAAAGATAATAAGAGAGGGTCAGCAGCTTATTGTTATTTGCTTTGGCGATAATTCCAACAAACAATAATGCAAAAACATGATAAAACTGATACTGGACGCCGGTGTGCCAGATTTCAAGTTGCTGCGGGGTAAGATATTGTTTCAGACCGTGGGCAGCAAAGGCTCCGGCTATCACTCCCAGCATGCCCAACACCGAAGCGGTAATAATTATTTGTCTGTTCATTAGGATATAAAGTGCTAAGTTACCAATTGAAAGTATTACTTTACGGCTGGCTGGTAAAAATCTACCTTTGTAAGACTAAAGCCATGAAACGACTCATATTTGTTACCGTAATTTTACTGATAGCCACCGTGCTGGTAACAATTGTCTATTTCAAAAATTTAAGTGCCACCACTCAGCATACCAGCCAGGTATTAAGCACCATTCCCAATAATGCCTCGTTAATATTGGAATTTAATAATGAAAAAGGCTTCTATGATATTTTTGCAGGTAATAAACTGTTCGCCAATATTATTGGTGAAGAAAAGCTGCAAGAACTGGCCTCGTTAAGAAAATCATTGCTGCAGAATAATTTGATAGCACAATACCTTGAGGGGCAAAATATATTTATTTCGCTGCACCCGCAAAAAGGTAACAAGATCGATTTTTTACTGACAACATCTGTTACAAAAGGTTTTGATCCCGATGTATTTGAACGGATCGCAAAACAGGCTAAAAGCGGACTGCTGGTTAATGCCATCAATATAGCAGGTAAACCCGGTTACAATATTTATTTAAACGATCTGAAAAAGCGGTTTTATTTAATAGACAACGAAGACCATACACTATCGGCAAGTTTTTCCAAAGAACTTATAGAATCCTGCGCAGCCTATGATTACAAAAAAGAGAAACAGGCTTTTGTGTTATTATCTGATCGTCAAAGTTCAAATTCCCTGGCCAACTTGTATGTAAATTATGAAGCTTTATCTCCTCTGTTTGAACAACTATTTGTCAGTAAAAACACGGATATTTTCAAAAATTTCAGGCAGTTACCCGCCTTTGCAGCTTTAAGCCTGAATTATAAAAGTGATGCATTAATATTTAATGGTACTACCCAAATTCAGGATAGTCCCGCAGATAGCTATTTGAGATTGTTTAGGAACCAGCAACCGATGGTTAATCATTTGAAAAGTATTTTTCCTTCAACAACTGCTTACAGCACTAATTTTGCGATATCTGATCCGGTAAAATTTGAAGCTGACCTATCTGAAAATCAGCTGAAAAATGATCTTAAAACAGAAAAGCCTACGATTATAGCCAAAGTTAAAGCAGAGACCGGTATCCGCCTGGAGAAAGAATTCACGCCTCTTTTAAGTAATGAATTTGCCGTTATAACCACGCGCTATCGCGAAAAAATAGCCATTATACAGGTAACAGACGGATCAAAGGTGCGGACCCTTTTGACCAACCTGAGCAATATGAACGGTGATAACACAGGGCAGTTCAATTATGAAAAACTACCTCAAATATTGCTTGGGAATGCTTTCGGTGTTTTTAAAAGACCTTATTTTAAAGTAATGGATAACTACCTGGTATTAACCAACAGCATGTCAGAGCTTAAAAGTTACGATGATAGTTATACAAACCATAAATTTTTAAACAGAACAGACGGTTATAGTCAATTTGATGCATTGCTGGCAGAAAGAAGCAACGTTTCATTTTTCGTTCAATTCAAAAATGTACAGGCATTATTAAAGCAAGACCTGAAACCTGCATTCTACGATGCCTTTGAAAGTACCATACCAGGCTGGAAAAATTTCTATGCTGCTGCCTGGCAGTTTACCTCATCCGACAAAAACTATTACACCAACTTCTGTATGCGCTTAAGCGCCGATACAACAAGTACAAATACCGCATTTTAAAAAAAAGCCTTTTATACACAACCCTAAGCATTCATTTTCGTTTAAAGCTGTATCAATTACTTTTTAATTTATTAAATATTAAAATAGTTTTTGAAGTTTTAATTTAAGACTTTCAACATATTTTATATAGCCCTGTACGATATAATGAAGAGATTTCTACTTATTTTTTGCTTATTATTTATAACAATAAAGGGTTTTTCGCAACAATTTTCTCAGTATAATACCGGAACATTGTATGATTCGTTTGAGAATCCCTCGCAACGCTCTTTTGTTCCCGATACCAGTAAGATGTATTCATCTAATTTCCTGGTGCCCAATTTAAACGCTGATTTCTACCTGACAGGTAATGCACAATCAACATTAGTTAGCAGGGTGTTTGATGGTCATTTCAACAATACTGCATTAAAATTAGGCAGTGGTAGTCTGAATAATAGCATATTTAATGCAAACGTGTATGCCCTCATGTTAAAGATGTTTTCCAGCTTAAATGGAGATACCGAAATTGGCCTTTTTGCTGAATCGAAATTAGAGGGCCGCGCAAGCGTTACAGATGAAACCATAGGATTATACAGCGGTCCGACGGCTTTCCCCAATAACACATACGACAATATTTTTAACGATCACCTTAATATGCAGATCTATAACGCAGTAGGGCTTTCGTATCGTGAAAAATTGAGCAAGAATTTTGCCGTAGGTCTTAAATTAGCATTATTAATGGGTGTAAATTATGAGAAGCTGGATATTGCCGAATCTCATGTAGATTTCGATAACACCACTGATGCTGCAGCTGTATCACTGAGAGGAACATACAAGGTGAGCAGAGGGCCGGGGAGATTTGACTCGAGGAGTTTTTTACCTACTACCCGCAGTCCGGGCGCCCAGATCAGTATAGGTACATCTTACAAAACCGATGACGGAATAACCTTCCAGGGAAATATTAAAGATGTTGGTTTTATACATTGGTACAGCAACTCGTATACCAGTAACTTCAATACCACAACAACCGTAATCGGCTTATCCGGCTTACCACCAAAAAAGGCAGGAGACAGCTTGTATAATACTGTATACAAATCGCTTTCAAGTACCCCTCAATTTAACTCATTCACATCATATACCAACGGCAGGTTTGAGTTAAGCGCAACTAAGTTATATTATTTGGATGATGACAAGGTGTTCAGGTATATGCCTACGCTGATCATGTCAAAAGAGTTATTTTACAATGGCATTACGGGTGCCATGGTCAATCATTTCCAATATAAAAACTATCATGTAAGTGTAACCGGTTCGTACGATAATCAAAATCTTTTCAATCTGGGATTACAGTTAATGATCAAATCACATAATGGCGAGTTTTACATCGGCAGCGACCGGCTGTTCCAAACCGTTGGCCTGGCAATGGCTAACCCATCAACTTATACCAATAGCTCCTTTACCGGAGCAAATATTTTTATAGGTTTTTCGATGAAATTCGGGCCGGTAATTGAGCACCCTTTGAATGCGAGCGTTATTCCTAACGGTGAAAAAGGGTTTATAGGCAGGTTGTGGAACAGGCTGTTTAAAACCTACCATTAATTCAAACCGCCTTTTTTCCTGCTATAAAATCTTTTAAATAATAGGGTTCAAAATAGGCTGTATCTTCAAATTCTTTTGACAGGTATTTTTCTGAAGCTTTTTTTGTAAGATAACGTGCTGAGTTAAGGAATTCAGGAATGATGCGCACATTAGGATTTGCACCTAATACCTCACTGCATTTTACAGCGCCATCGCCAAAAAATATCATTTCATGATCTTTCAACAGATCATTAAAGCTGGTTCCATCAATTATTTCCGCTGAAGTTGCTTTTATCCTGTCTCCTTTGACATCAAACACCGCTGTAAACACTTCCATTCGCCGGGCATCTATCATAGGGCAAAACAACAAGTCATCTTTACTATCAATAATATTTTGTGATAAAATACCATCGGTCATAGCCTCCAACGTTTCAATGGCTATAAGCGGTATGTTAAGTGCAAAACACAATCCCTTTGCAGTGGATATGCCTATACGCAGACCTGTATAAGACCCTGGACCGCTGCTTACAGCCACAGCATTAAGCTCGTGATATTGCTTACCTGCGTCTTTTAAAACCTCATCAATAAATAAAGTGATTATCTCGGCATGGATGTTCCGCTGTTGTATTTCCTTACAGGCCACAACACTTCCATTTTCTGAAAGTGCCACTGAACATACAGCGGTTGCTGTTTCAATTTGTAATATCAAACTCATATCAATCAGGGTACGGGATCATGCCCGTGTCCTCCCCAGGGATTGCAACTGGCAATACGTTTTAAAGTTAACCATCCGCCTTTAAAGGCGCCATGTTTTTTTATTGCCTCAACACCATATTGCGAACATGTAGGTGTATACCGGCAGGATGCACCAGTAAGCGGGGAGATAAAATACTGGTATATTTTGATGAGGATGATGAAGAACCCTCCTATTATTTTTTTAAATATGTCAACGATCCATCTCATTTCGCAATCTGTTCAGAAAGCTGTATCAAAAGCTTCAGGACCTTTTTTTCAATAAAGTCATACGGCGCGATCTCTTTGCCAACGAAGCCAATTGAAAATATAATACTTCTGTTTGTATTGCTTAACAATGAATATAAATGTTCCTGTTTATGCAACCGGTACGCCTCGCGGATGCGGCGTTTGATCAGGTTACGGTCGACCGCTTTTTTATACCGTTTTTTTGATACGGAGAATAAAACCTGGGCCGGAAACGGCTGCGATAAGGTAGTATTTAACCACGAAACCTTAAACGGATAACATAAAAAAGAAGAACCATTATGAAAAAGCTCGTCGATCAGCTTCTTATTACATAAACGTTCTTCTTTTGTAAAAGTATATGTTTTGCTCATGCCAGAACCGCAATTTAAAAAATACCCGGCCCCCGCTCCTGTCAGGAGAAAATAAGCAATTGCTGCTTGTTATGCCTTGTGGCTGCGTTCGTCAGAAACAGTTAATCTTTTTCTGCCTTTCGCTCTTCTTGATGCTAATATTCTTCTGCCATTAGCAGTTGCCATACGCTCACGGAAACCGTGTTTATTTTTTCTTTTCCTTTGGGAAGGTTGGAACGTTCTTTTCATTGCTATTTTATTCTATTCGTCGTTTTCAAAAACAAGAGTGCAAATGTAGCGTAATTTTTAAACTTTTCAAATACAAATTACTTATTTGTTAAACGGTTTTGCATA
>JBEHXM010000070.1:0-27162 GCA_048498695.1 Bacteroidota bacterium | reverse complement strand
CATGGTTGCCGATCTGATCAATACCGATTTTGTATATGTAAAGGCTGAGCTTGACCAGGAAGAGGTGGCCCGTCTGATCTCTCAATATAACCTGACCACCATTCTCGTTGTGGATGATGATATGAAGCTGCTTGGCCGGGTTACTGTTGATGACATCATCGACGTAATGGAGCAGGAGAGTACCGAGGACATTTTAAAGATATCCGGTGTATCGGAAGACGAAGAACTGAGCGGTAACTGGAAGGATGCGGTAAAAAGCCGTCTGCCCTGGCTGGTGATCAATTTAGGTACTGCTTACCTGGCGGCATCTATTATCAGGCATTTTGACTCCACGGTCGCATTACTACCCCAAATTGCCGCATATATGACCATTATAGCCGGAATGGGGGGCAATGCTGCTACGCAATCCTTAGCGGTAACTGTAAGACGTATCTCATTAAGCGATCTGACCGATGCACAGGCTTACAATACTGTATTAAAGGAATTCCTGGTAGGTTTGTTGAATGGGGCTGCAAACGGCTTTATCGTATTCCTGATCGCCATGTTTTATGACGCAGACCCAATGCTGGGCCTGGTTTTGTTTTTGGCCATGACCGGCAACCTGGTAATAGCCGGATTAACAGGCTCATCCATACCGCTGGTGCTAAAAAGGGTGGGAATTGACCCTGCTGTGGCTTCTTCTATTATTATTACCACATTTACCGATTGCGCGGGATTTTTGTTACCGCTTTACCTTGCTACCAAGCTTTTATTGCATCATCACTAACAGCGATAAGGGTTTTTCCATATTTTTGAAAAATAAACTGAATACGAATGACAGAGATCAGAAACAACTGGACAAAAGAGGAGATTGCTGAGATATATCATAAACCCCTGCTCGACCTTATATATGAGGCAGCAACTATCCACCGTGAAAATAAAGATTATTCAGAGGTACAGATCAGCTCGCTGATCTCTATTAAAACCGGTGGTTGCCCGGAGGATTGCGCCTACTGTCCGCAGGCAGCACGTTATAATACCGGCGTGGATGTGCATGCCATGATGCCGAAGGATGAAGTGATAGAGGCGGCCGAAAGAGCAAAGGCAGGAGGCGCGTCAAGGCTTTGTATGGGTGCCGCCTGGCGCGAGGTACGTGATAACCGCGATTTTGATAAAGTGATAGAGATGGTAAAAGCGGTGAATGAACTGGATATGGAGGTATGCTGTACTTTGGGAATGCTGACCGAAAGCCAGGCACAACGTTTGGCTGATGCAGGTCTATACGCTTACAACCATAACCTGGATACGTCAGAAGATGATTACAAACGCATTATCACTACGCGAACTTATGATGATCGTCTGAAAACATTAGAACATGTGCGTAAAGCTAAAATAACGGTCTGCAGCGGTGGGATCATTGGTTTGGGGGAGACTGTAGAAGACCGTATATCGATGCTAAAAACATTATCCAATCTGCCCAAACATCCGGAGTCAGTTCCAATCAATGCTTTGGTTCCTATCCAGGGAACGCCTTTAGCTGACCAGCCGAGGGTATCGGTTTGGGATATGGTTCGCATGATAGCAACGACAAGAATCATTATGCCGAAAACTGTAGTGCGTTTATCAGCAGGCAGAACTGAAATGACCACTGTTGAACAGGCGCTTTGTTTTATGGCCGGAGCAAATTCCCTATTTGCCGGCGAAAAGTTATTGACCACACCAAACCCGTCATTTGATACTGATATGGCGATGTTTGAGTTGCTGGGGTTGAAGCCTCGTGCAGCGTTCAAGAATGGGAGGCCGGGAATGATTAAAGAGGCGATAGAAGCATAACTAAAATAATATGGAAACCCTTTGGTGTTGGAGATGCAAAATGGATGTTCCGATGCTGGATGAAAAGGAATTCAAGAAAGCAAAAGAGTTATATAGTTTGGGGTTTAAAAATGTTGAGAAAGACAGATTTAACCCCTTACTTGATTATTATAATAATTTGACTGGTTTTGGGGAAACAGAACCGTCAGCAATAATGCATCATTGTATTTCTATGTATGGCCCTGCATGTGAAAATTGTGGAAAGCCTTACAGGACTCCTTCCGCTTCGTTTTGTGCTGCTTGTGGTAATAAGAGGAGTATTTAAACTTTTGCTCCCAATATCAAGCGCCAGGCCCAGCGGGTGGCATTATTAAAACCTTTCCAGCTGTCAACAAATTCGGTAATATCTTCCAGGCATTTTTCGGCGAATTTGGCTTTGAAGTTTTTATCGGCAGCTTTGAATACCTTATCCGGATTCTCAATCCCTATCCGCTCAAATATCTCTTTTTTTACATACATGGTACGCACAAACAGGATATTGAACAGGATCACGTAACTATATAAAGTACGCTTGATATACCCGGCCTTTTCTGCGTAGGTTTTTAAGAGATTTTTGGTGAAAAGGATATGGCGCGCTTCTTCTATATTGTGCAGGTCGAACATTTTTTTCAAGACAGGATAAATATTGGGTGCTTTACGGGCATAGTTGCCATATACATCAGTTACCAACTCGACCGAGACACTTCCCATAAATAAATAATCGGCAGGCAGGTATTTATTGCTAAATTCGCCAAAGAACTTATGTAAGCCGGTTTGTTTAATGGGTTTCCCGCCTAATTTTTGTATCGCCTGACCGAACATTTCCTGGTGACGGAATTCTTCTATTAATTCTCTTAACAGGAAACGGTGTTCAACATCATCCAAAGGAAGGGTGAGGATATGCCGGGTCATAAAAAGGCAGAACAAACACTCTCCCCAGGCATAGGAGGCGATCACCTGCACCAGTTCGTGCCTTCCAAGTTCCAGTTTTTGGGCGGGGGTAAGGGTGTCATAAATCTCGAGACCTTGCAGTGAGGTCAGTATTTCGGGCAGGAAAATATCATCAGCATCCGGCTCCAACTGCCACGGAATATAGGTTTCCGGCATCAAAGGGCGTTCCTTGCTGATCTTTATTAACCGCTCTATTTCCTGTACTTCCATTGCCAATACTAAGTTATATCATCTTAAAGTAAAAACGAACCATCCTAAAACTACATAACAATTAATTGCGTTATTGTTTCGTGATAAGGTTTAGGTTAGCACGCCCTTGATAAAGGTGTGCTGGCTCCCCGCCGCCAGGTGGGGAGCTTTTTTGTTTATAGTGACGGAAACTTATTTAAGAAGGTTGCCTTAGTTAAGCAGATACTTAACCACCCTGTATACCGGGTAGATAATAATTGGAGCCGCAATGATATCAATAGTATAGTGCACATGCTGCACCAATAATAAACAAGCGACTATGCAGGTGCCTATCAGCGCTAATATTTTATCCCATTTTCTTTCGAGACAAAGGAATGCAAGAAACAGGATAGAGGTGTGGCCCGAGAAAAACAAATCTTTGGTAATCGTGCTTCGTCCGTAAAAAACTGCTGTAAGCGGATCGGTTAAAACAATCAATCCTGCCGGAGGATCAAGCGGAACAAAGCTTATGGCTAATACCCTGAGTATGGTGATAAATATAAAAGTCCATAGGTAAGTAATATAGATGGTCGGCTTTTCTATGCCGCGCCATAGTGCGTAAAATCCAATCCCCCAGATCACGGTAAAAATAGCCCAGGAAACGTTATGTGCGGGTATTGCAGCCAAAACTGCATCATGTATTATTGGTCCGTCCCTTTTTTGGATCAGATTAAAGAAAGGGGGCAGCATAAAAGAAATAATGATCATCAGGATAGAGCCTATGATGATCTGTGCCCGTTGTAACGATGAACTCCAGGTTTCTCTCCAGTTGTTTTTTAATGCAATAGTAATCGGTCTCGCCACTGTATCTATAGTTCTTTAATCGGATGCAAAATTAACAAGATAAATGAAATGTTAAATTTTCTTTAATCTTAAATTAATCATTAGGACGTAAACGAAAAAAAAATGTTACATGACTGAACATTTTGCCGATCGGGGGCGTCTTGTTATAAAATCTCCTGTCGTCGGTTAGTAAATTTTACATATCAAAACTTAATAGAAGTTTTTTTCTCTGATAATCAATTAATTATAAAAAATACTAATCAATTAGTTGTAATACTAATGCATTAGTATTACCTTGGTTCTATAATTTATATCATTATGCAAAAGCTGGCGAAAAGAGAAGAACAAATAATGCAGGTATTCTGGGCATTAGAGAAAGCATTTATCAAAGAGATTATCCCCGAACTGCCCGATCCGAAGCCACATTATAACTCGGTGGCTACTATGGTGAAGATATTGGAGGATAAAGGTTTTTTAGCACATGAGGCTATCGGTAATATTTTCAGGTATTATCCAATCATATCAAGGGACGATTATCAGGGCCATGCCATGAAGGATATCGTAAGCCAATACTTTAATAACTCGTACCCAAGTATGCTGGCTTATTTTGCCAAACAAGAGAAAGTTTCTGAATCTGAATTAAACGAAATAATAGACATCATTAAATCTGCAAAAAAATGATACCCTATATCCTGCACGTTGCATTGCTTATCTCCATATGTCTTTTGTTTTATAAGATATTTTTACAACGGGAGACGTTTTATCACTTAAACCGTGTGGTGTTGCTTATTTGCCTGTGCTTATCGTTTCTGTTGCCTTTGATCTCTATTCCACAGGCATGGACTTTAAGGAGTGTTCCGGCGGAAACTGCAACCAATACACCAACCGTAAACCCGGTTCAATACACACTAATAACCACTTCGCAACAAAAACCTGTACAGCAGGTAGCTCCTGTTGCGAAAACACAGCCTGCAACAGCGCAACCGACTGTTGCAAAACCGGATAGCCAATTTATTCCGACAGCAATTAAATGGCTTTTCTATTTATACTGGATGGGTGTGGCTGCATTCGGGTTGAACTTATTGCTACAGGTGGTAGTTCTGTTGATCAGGGCTTATACCAACCCTGTAATCAGGGATGGCAAGTTTCGTATAATCGA
This sequence comes from Bacteroidota bacterium, assembly GCA_048498695.1. Taxonomy (GTDB): domain Bacteria; phylum Bacteroidota; class Bacteroidia; order Sphingobacteriales; family Sphingobacteriaceae; genus Mucilaginibacter. Next base: position 22,211 of record JBEHXM010000070.1, on the reverse strand, counting down.
AGTTAAGGGTGATAAGGCCCCATGCTCGTTCGGGAATAACATTTTTATCAACCCTGAAAAATACGATTGGGAAACCTACAGCCAGATACTGATGCACGAAAAAGTACATATACAACAGGGGCACAGCTTTGACATCCTGCTGGCCGAATTGGTACTTGTGTTTCAATGGTTCAATCCTTTTGCCTGGCTTTACCGTGGAGAACTGGAAAACAACCTGGAGTTTTTAACCGATGAGGCCGTGCTCGACCATAACCCGGTTGAAAAATCAAGCTATCAAATGAGCTTATTAAAGGTATCGGCACCGCATCTGGCGCTGAGCGTTACCACAAATTATAACCAATCACTCTTAAAAAAACGTATCGTCATGATGAATGCAAAAAAATCCAATATCCATACGATGTGGAAATATTTTATCCTGCTGCCCCTGATGGGTGGCCTGACCTGTGCCCTTAACCAAACAGCTTTTAGTCAGACGGCAAAAAGTGCACATGCAAAAACAAATACAAAAACCAAGCATACACAACATAACTGGGGCTCGACTGACCGGACAGAAGGATCATGGTTTGCCACCATAAAGGGGGATAAGATCAGGATGGAATTCCGCGGAGATGATGACGACAATAGCTGGTCAAGCAACGACAATTATTTGATAAGCGATTTTTCAGCGCTGCCGAAAGATCAAAAGGGAGAGTTTACGCTAAAACGCGAAGCCGGTACGATGCTTTTTAATGGCAGATTTGACGGCAACCAGGGTTATGGGCATTATAAATTTACTGCTGACAAAGAATTCAACAGTTACCTGAGCAATACCGGTATTACCGATATCGACGATAATGATCAATTTACTTTCTTCGCGCTTAACATCACAAAAGAATATGTTGGTATGCTGAAAGCGAATGGTTATGGTCACATTGCGAAAAATGACCTGATCTCGATGGCGGCTTTGAAAGTGGATGAGCCATTCATTAAATCGTGGAAAGAAAACGGGTTTAAGCTGGATTGCAACGAACTGGTATCTGCGAAAGCTTTAGGGGTTAGCAAGGATTATATAAGCGGCATTCGTAATGCAGGTTATCCCAACATCAGCTATAATCAACTGATCAGCTTTAAGGCACAGGGCATTACCCCTGAATATATCAAAGGCTTGCGCAAAGCCGGAAAAGTTGAAGGGAAGGATAATGAAGGCGGGTTGCCATCTGCTGAGGATGTATCCTCTTACAAAGCTTTAAATGTTGATTCTTCTTACATACAAGGCTTAAAAAATGCAGGTTATAGTAACGTTCCTTTTAATGAACTGACCAGCATGAAATCATTGGATATTACACCTGAATATGTAAAAGGCTTTACAGATATAGGCTACAAGGATATTCCGGCAAATGAACTGGTATCGCTTAAATCATTAGGTATTACCCCGGAATATGTAAAAAGTTTCCAGAACGTAGGCTATAAAGATATTTCTACTAATGAATTAATGAGTTTAAAATCATTGGGCATTACCCCCGAATATGTAAAAGGCTTTGAAGCATTGGGGTATAAAAACATCTCTATCAATGAGCTGTCATCTTTCAGATCATTGGGGGTGACGTCAGAATACATCAGGAGTTTCCAGGCAATCGGTTATAAGGATATCCCGTCAAATGATCTTACTTCTTTAAAATCACTTGGGGTTACGGCCAATTTTGTAAAAGGATTTAAAGATCTTGGGTTTAACAATATCTCACTAAACGAAGCAACCTCCCTGAAAGCAACCGGAGTTACGCCTGCTTATATTTCATCTATGAAAGCTAAAGGGTTTAATTCAAAGGACCTTGATAAATATATCCAGCTAAAGAACTCTTTCAACTAATCAATATAAAAAACCTTACGAAACTTAACGGTTTCGTAAGGTTCAAATCTGTCTTTGATCATAGATTGAAATCATCTATGAAGCTATAATACTGCCTTAAATTTTGGTTTATTTAAAGCTATAAGTAATTAAATATGTGGGTATTAATTGCAATTGTAGTATTGATATGCGCGGTGGTCACCATGATCACCATGCAAAACGCCAGGCATTAATAATCCAGCACCTGGCAGTTAAACCCTGCGGTACGCAGCAGCGATTCCACTAAGCCGGGGCGAAGGCCGGTAGTTACAACACGTAATACTTTATCGCAATCATCCAGGTCAAAATTCCATTGCTGAATAGCGGGGAAAGAAGCCAGTAAAGGACTAACCTTACTGATTTTTTTCTTGCTGGTAACATCTGTTTTAAAAACTAATATTTCCATCATACTTTTTATTAAATGTTTATAATGTTCTAATAACTATCGGTTAAGCCCAAATTGGACAACAGGCCGTTTTTTATTCTGCCGGTTGGGTGCCCTCTGTTGCTTTTTCAGTATTACCTGCGGGCTTGTCCCAGCCGAAGTCGCCGCGATGACGTCCCCATTTGCCGCAGCGCTGGCGCATTTGTTCCCTGAAACGCTCCTGTTCTTCGGGGCTCATGTTTTTAAAGCGTTCCATTTTATGGCGCATCCATGGAGCCCCACCGCCACCACGACCGCCGCGGCCAAAGCCGAACAGTATTTTGGCTAATACAAATAAGCCCATTGCCTGCCAGTAGGTAATTGCACTCGTGTGCAAAATATCGGGCAGTAAATTATTCCATAATAACATAACCACGTAGCTAACCAGGGCTAAAACACCCGCAGCTATAAATGGTATAAAAATGAATTTCTTCCTGAAGTGCCATCTGTGTCTCACAGCGCTGTCTCCAAATTCTGTATCTCTCATATCTTTAATTTTTTAATATTCTGTAATTTCTTCATACAATTGTTTAAGCCGTTTACGCAGATGAAGTACTGCATAACGCTTTCTTGACACCAGCGTTTGAACATTTACGCCGGTGCGTTCTGCTATTTCATTAAAAGGAATATCGTCCAGTTCCTGCCAGATGAAAACTTGTTTTTGCTCGTCGGGTAATTCATCCAGTGCCAGGAATAATTGCTCCCAAAATAGGTTGCGGATATATTCTGTTTCGGGCGTGGTGCCTTCGGTCAGCAGGATCGCTCTGAAATCGGGGCCATCTTCATCATCGCCATCATCCTGCAGATTCAGGTCGAACAATTCCTCTGATTTTTTTCGGTTCTTGTCAATGATCTTATTGGTGGCCACCTTGTACAGCCAGGCGCCTGTCTGTTCAATGGGTTCGGCATTAACAACGGCGCTTAGCTGGTACCAAACATCCTGCAGAATATCCTCGGCGTCGGCATCGTTGTTCACCCTGCGGCGGATAAAGCCCAGCAATCCCTTACCATACGCTTTTATTGTTTGTATGATGTGGTTGTTTTTTTCTTCGGGCATTACGGCGGTGATCAATTTATTTCTCCTTTAAAGGTAGAGACGAATGACTGAAGAAAACATTTTAAAAAAAATAAAAATTGTTTTAAAGGAGTTGTCATGCTGAATAAAATGAAGCATCTTCTTCGCTTTGCATATTCGCTTTGCATTTTGTAGCATCTTCTTCGCTCTGCCCAGAATGACAACGGAAAGAATTTATTATCTTGAAATAATTTAAAACTGATGTACCAATCACTCCAACAATACTTAACCCGGCATATTGAAATAACAGACGAAGAGTTGTTATCATTTACCGGTAAATTCAAATCAAAAACTACCAAACGGGGCGAGCTGCTGCTTGAAGCGAACAGCATATGCCGGCATATGTATTTTGTGAATAAAGGCTGTTTGCGGGTTTACCTCATGGACGATAAAGGCTCGGAATCAACGCGCTTTTTGATACGCGAAGGCCGGTTCGGTACCGCCTTCCCCAGCTTTATATTGCAGGAACCATCACAAGCATACATACAAAGTATTGAGGCTTCAGAGATACTTTATCTGACCTACCAGGATTTCAGGTCACTGCCTGATATTTTGCCCGCCTGGGAAAAGCTTTACAGCATGAACCTGGAAAGTGATTATATCGAATCCATCAAGCGCATCGAGAGCCTGATCACCATGAGCGCAAAGGAACGGTATGCATTGCTAATGGAAAATAGCCCCGGACTGATACAACGACTGCCTTCAAAGATCATTGCTGATTATTTGGGGATATCGCAGGAGACGTTAAGCAGGCTAAAGTCGAAAAGATAAATTATCGCACATCTACCCACTCTGTCGACGCTGTCGACATCTCTCCCTAAATTTAGGGAGAGTGTTTTTAAAGCTATCTCTGGAATTAGGAGGTTGCGGAAATTTATTGACATTTGTCAATTTTCAAATGGCGCTTTATCACTTGCTTTGCTGTATCAAATCAGAAACATGAAAAGGTCATTATTTTTTATCTGCATATTATTACTCCCATTTTTATCATCGGCACAGCAAATAGGCGAAACCACTATACGTTTTAATGATACAGCCAGGAAGCGCCCCTTAGTTACCGAAGTTTGGTACCCGACAGCGGATACGATAAAAACTCATAACATGGGCTTTGCACCCTTTGTCCGGATGGAAACGGTGAAGGATGGAAGCATCGCTAACAAAAAATATCCGCTGATCCTGATCTCGCATGGTACGGGCGGTGGCAGGCTTACCCTGGAGTGGCTGGCAGACATATTGGTAAAAAATGGGTTTATAGTTGCTGCTGTAGACCATTGGGGGAATACCTTTGATAACAAGATCGCTATCGATTTTGTAACACCCTGGGAGCGGCCGCAGGATATCAGCTTTATACTGACAGGCTTGCTTAAAAATGAAAAATTTGGACCGGTGATAGACAAGGGAAGGATAGGGGCGGCAGGATTTTCAATTGGCGGATATACCACCATTGCGCTCGCGGGTGCAAGGCTCAATTTTGAAGCACTTAAGAACTATAGTAATACATCGGGCGGCAAACAAGAAGCAACCCTTCCCGAATTTCCCGGCCTGATGGACATCATAAACGGCAATGAGGTGGCGGAATCATTTCGCAAAAGCCCGAAACGTTTAAAAGATAACCGTATCAAAGCCTTTTTTGCCATAAGTCCGGCTGTAGGGCAGGGATTTACAGACAGATCGCAATTTAAGGACATAGATAAACCGCTTTACATTGTAGATGTAGAAAACGACAGGATCACACCATACAAAACTAATGCGTTGCATTATCACCAGTTGATACCCGGATCTCAGTATCTGCTGATCAAGGGCAAAGCAGATCATTATGTTTTTTTGAATGAAGCTGCTGAGCCTGTAAAAAAAGAAGCGCCGGTTTATTTTATAGACAATCCCTCGGTAGACCGCCATGCTATACATGAGCAGGTAGGGAAACTGGCGGCTGATTTCTTCAAAGAGAACCTGAAATAAATTGCTTGCTCTAAATATCTTTTGCAAGCGGGAAATCAATCGGTATCTGTGTTAACCGGAAGACGTAATTGGTAAAGCTCATCACGTTGATCAAGACCATCAGGTCGATCAATCCGGTTTCATTATAACCCGATGTGTAAAATTCATCCAGTAATTCATCATCAACCTGGCCCTTGTTTTCAACAACTGAGCGGATCACTTTATAGATCACCTGCCACTTTTTATCACCGTGTGTGCCCGCACGCAAGGTTAAAGTTTCATCTTCGGTCCAGCCGTTTTTGATGGCGGATTGTGTGTGCGATGCCAGGCAATATTCGCAGCCATTTAACTGGGACACGATAAGGTAAACCGCTTCGCGGTCTTTTGCATGAAAAGTGCCCCGCGCCTGTTCATTTACATAAGTAAGATAGGAGTTAAGTGCATTACCCGAATAACCGATGGTAGCGTATAAATTGGGCATTTTGCCCATAGCCTTAATAAAACGGTCGAATGCAGGCTTAGCGTTGTCTGATACCTGTTCGTAAGTGGGGACGGAGAAGGATTTCATAGGGTGTGGATTATGAGGAGTAAAATTAGAGAAATTTGTGATTGAAAAGTTTTCGGCTAAACATTTTCTTTTAGACATCCGGCATTTAAAAACAGGGTACTTAAATTACTTGTATAGCATGGGGATGGTTTTACCGAAACAAGTTCGGGACAGGCTGTTCCTCGCCAGGACGGGAGTTTGAGCTTCATAGGCTCAAATTTGCTTTCCATCTACATTAGCCACCCATTTATCTATTAAATTTTGGATATATCAATTATATAACTACTTTTAGTTGTGTCATATTTACACAATAGAATTATAAACCAATATTGACCTTTTCCTGTAATAAATTATGAAAAAAAGCATTACCCGCCCGGCCGCGTATTGTACCGGTATTGTGTCGCTGCTCGCATTTGCAGTAACTATTATGAGCAGCACCAGTCAGCCTAAAAAATGGACTAACCCGGATGATGATGGTGACGGCATTGTATTGGTTAAAAATACCAATGGCCCAACGCTGGGTTATTCGTCAAAATCGGGGATAAAGATATTAACTGTCGACGGGCTGTCTTTTAAAGACCTGAACAGGAACGGCAAACTTGATAAATATGAGGATTGGCGCCTGCCGGTTGAGGAACGCGCAAAAGACCTGGCGAAGCAAATGTCGGTTGAACAGATAGCCGGACTGATGCTTTATAGTGCACACCAGGCTATACCGGCATTATCAGGCCCGTTTGGTGCAGGAACTTACAACGGCAAACATTTCAAGGACGGAGGCATTGATCCCTCAGAAGTAACAGACCAGCAAAAAGATTTTTTGTTGAAGGATAATTTAAGGCATGTGCTTATTACATCAGTGCAGACGCCGGAAGTAGCCGCGCGCTGGAACAATAATGTACAGGCATTGGTGGAAGGTGCAGGTTTAGGTATCCCGGCCAATAACAGTTCCGACCCGAGGCACGGCACTAATTCGGGTGTAGAATATTCAGCAGGGGCTGGCGGCAGAATATCGCAATGGCCCGATCAATTGGGTTTGGCTGCCACTTTTGATCCGGGTGTGATAAGGGAATTCGGCCATATTGCTTCGCAGGAATACAGGGCTTTGGGTATTGCTACTGCTTTATCGCCGCAGATCGACCTGGGTTCTGAACCTCGCTGGGTGCGCATCAATGGTACCTTCGGTGAAGACCCGCAACTGGATGCCGATATGGCGCGTGCTTATGTGGATGGTTTCCAGACTTCGGAAGGTGCGGCTGAGATCAAAGACGGCTGGGGCTTTACCAGTGTGAATGCCATGATGAAGCACTGGCCGGGCGGCGGTCCGGAAGAAGGTGGAAGGGATGCCCATTTTGCATACGGAAAGTTCGCTGTATATCCGGGGAATAATTTTGATGAGCACCTGGTATCGTTTGTTGACGGCGCATTAAAACTGGATGGCAAAACCAAAATGGCTGCTGCGGTAATGCCTTATTATACCATTTCCTACGGTCGTGATACTAAGAATAAGGAAAATGACGGCAACAGTTACAGCAAATACCTGATAACCGATCTGCTCAGGACCAAATATCATTATGATGGTGTGGTGTGTACCGATTGGGGGGTTACGGCTGATGAAGGCAAGAAACCAGATGTTTTTGCAGGCAAATCATGGGGGATGGAAACAAAAACGGTGGCCGAAAGACATTATAAGATATTGATGGCAGGAGTTGACCAGTTTGGCGGTAATAATGATTCAAAACCGGTATTGGAGGCCTATCAAATGGGTATTAAAGAACATGGCGAACCTTTTATGCGCGCCCGGTTTGAGCAATCGGCTGTAAGATTGCTGACCAATATTTTCAGGACGGGTCTTTTTGAGAACGCTTACCTAAATGTAGAGCATTCCAAAGCGACAGTGGGTAAACCTGAATTTATGACCGCAGGCTACAATGCGCAGCTAAAATCAATTATTATGCTAAAGAACAGCGGAAATGTATTGCCCTTGCAGAAAGGTAAAACCGTATACGTTCCAAAAAAATATACCCCATCTATGCAGGGATTTTTTGGACCGCCATCGAAAGAGCATTGGGATGAGGCAGTAAAACCAGAGTTATTGGGCAGGTATTTTAAATCGACCGAGGACCCGAATAAAGCAGACTATGCGATTGTTTTTGTAAGCAGTCCGAGCGGCGGGGCAGGCTATAGTAGTGATGACGTGGCTAAAGGCGGAAATGGTTATGTGCCGATCACCCTGCAATATGGTGAATACACTGCTACTGATGCACGTGCACATAGCATAGCAGCAGGCGACCCGGTAGAGCCGGGCGTAGATAACCGCTCTTATAAAGGCAAAACCATTACCGCAGCTAATTATAATGATCTGAAAACGATCCGTGAAACCAAAGCAGCAATGAAGGGCAAACCGGTGATCGTAGTAATGACTTTATCGAAACCGGCAATTCCGGCAGAGTTTGAAAAGGATGCCAATGCTATTGTTGCTGATTTTGGTGTACAGAACCAGGCTATCCTGGACATACTAAGCGGTGCGGTTGAGCCTTCGGGTTTATTACCTTTCCAGATGCCGGCTAATATGAAGACTGTTGAATTGCAGAATGAGGATATCCCTCACGATATGATCTGTTATAAAGATGCGACAGGTCATACTTATGATTTCGGTTTCGGTATGAACTGGAAAGGAGTGATCCATGACGCCCGTACTGCCAAATATGTAGATGTGATCAAAAAGCCTGTGATAAGTGTTAAAAACGGTATGGTTAGCATCACATCAGCTACACCGGGCACGAAAATTTATTATACTACAGACGGAGCTACGCCTGCATTTGTTACCGCTAATGAATATGCTAAACCATTTAAGGCAGGCAGCGGCGCAACGGTAAAAGCAATTGCTAAGAAGTATGGGTTTGATAATAGTGGGATGGTGGTATCCGCGGCAAAATAAATATTAAATGTGTTGTCATTCTGAGCGATAGCGAAGAACCTTCTTTAAAATGCAAGCGAATATGCAAAACCGAAGAAGATACTTCACTATCGTTCAGTATGACAATTGGTTTTGATTACTTCTTTGATGCTTTTGCTTTTGGATTAAACTCCAAAGCCAATTGTATCCAGTGGTCAAAATCCTTTTTGCTGCGGAAACGCTCCTCGCTGATGTAGATAAAACCTTTCATGTGTCTGCCGCCGTGTACCATTGGACGGGTGCCATTTTCTTCTATTAACTGCTCGGTCAATTCCGGGTCGAGGCGCAGCATCAGTTCGTCACCACTCACGCTGACACACATTTTGTCATTTACCATAAAAGTAACGCCGCGGAACATTTTCTTTTCTTCCACATCGGGTATATCAGCCAGTGCTTCACGCACGCGGTCGGCGAGGTTTTCGTTATATGCCATGAACGAAATTATTTATCAGCAAGGTATAAAATTTCAAGATAATGCTGAAGGGACAATAGTCCATTACTCCAGCCTTTAATGAATTTATCCTTCTCAAAATCCTCGTTACCATGGGCAGGAATATTTTCTAATCCTTCGTGTGTCAGCCTGATCATGGTTGTTTCGCCATGATCACTCAGTTCAAATGTAACTATCGTTTTCGCGGGGAATGCGTTAAAGCTAAGTGAATAGGATAGCTTGTAATTTTCAACCGCTTCAATTATTTTACATGATGACGGGTATATATCTGGTATGATAAATTCAAAACCGGGTTCGGGCTTAAAATCGGTTATGTCGGAAAACCAGCGGCATAGTTGTTCTGTATCTGTCAATGCTTTCCATACCCGGTCGGCCGGGGCATCAATGATGCGCTGTATTATAAGAGGCGCTGTTTTCATTTTGTATAATTTTAATCTGCAACAAATTCATATAGTTTGCCGATAAGGTACTCCTGTTATTTGTGATAAGTAACTGGTTGGTTACAAATTTATATGAAACCAATTGGTTACGCAATTTTATTTGAAAGTTTTTTGATCTTTCCTGAAATGAGCTTTTTATCAGCAGAGGAGCGGGCAAGTTTTAAGGCATTTTGCCAATGCTGTATAGCCTTTTCATCATCAATATTTGTATACAGTTCGCCCAACAGGGTATGATATAAATGGTTGCTATCCAATTTTAATTTTTCCGCTTCAGTAATGGCCTGACCACTGCCGTAAACCTTTGCAAGGGCATAAGTTCTGTTCAATGCGGCAATAGGCGAATATTCAATTATTAGTAACTGGTTATACAAGCTCAGTATCTTTTCCCACTTTTGAACATCGTTATTTACAACGGTATGCCAATAGGCGATAGCTGCTTCCAGGTGATATTTAGAGATCACATTACCGGTTGCCGCTTTATTCAAAAAGTGTTCTCCCTGTGTGACTAACTCGCTGTTCCATAATGCAATATCCTGGTCTTCATAAAGTATCAGTTCACCTTTGGGATTGATGCGTGCTTCAAACCGGGAGGCATGGAAACACATCAGCGCAAGCAAAGCATTTACAAAAGGCTTATCGGTATTTTCGTTCTCGGTAAGCATGTGTGTAAGGCGCATTGCCTCCAGGCAAAGGTCTTTTCGCAACACCTGGTTTCGGCTTGATGAATAATAGCCTTCGTTGAAAAGCAGGTAAAGCGTGGTCAACACATTTTCTATCCTCCGGTCGATCTCGGAATTTTGGGGCAGCTCTATCTTAACCTGTATCTCTTTTAATTTTTCTTTCGCCCGGTAAAGCCTTTTGTTGATAGTTTCTTTATTGGTCAGAAAAGCATCGGCGATCTCATCAATACTAAAACCGCAAAGTATCCGGAGTGATAGACCGATCTGCGCCTCGGGCGGAATACCCGGATGGCAGATGGCAAACATCATCTGCAGCTGGCTATCCTGTATGTTCTGAACAGACAGATCAATATCAGTTATTTCAGCTTCATCGGTGGAGTTTTTTATTTGCGGCGATATCTTCTGCGTAAAGAGCGTATTTCGTTTCAGAAGGTCTTTCGCTTTATTTTTAGCTACAGTGTAAAGCCATGCAGCAGGGTTTTGCGGAATGCCTTTTAGTCCCCAGGTTTCGGCAGCCAGCAGAAAAGTATCGCCTACCAGGTCCTCCGCCACAGAAATATGTTCAATACCCAGCGAGCGGCATAATACCGCAGCTATCTTTCTAAACTCGGTACGATACAAATGCGGTATTAATTCTCTTTCCTGCATAAATAGAAAGGGCCTCTGCCTGCTAAATATAACGGACAGAAGCCCTGATTTGATATGGGTAATTAATTATTCATAGGAACAATATCTCTTACCTCTACACTACCGCCAACTTTAAGTACTGGGCAGCCTTTTGCAATTTCAGTGGCTTCTTCAAGAGATCCGGCCCTGATAATACTGAAGCCGCCTACAATTTCTTTGATCTCGGCATAAGGACCGTTAGTGATCACATTGCCGGCTTTCAAGGTACAACCGTTGTCGCCTAAACGATTTCCGAGAGAAACCAGTTTATTTTGTGCAGCAATACCACCTATCCAGTTTTCCCATTCCTTTGTTACGGTCATCATGCCTTCAGGCGTCAGTTCTACCTTAGGGAAGGATTCATTTCTAAAGATCATTACAAACTCTTTCATCACTTGTTATTTTTAGCTGTAAATAATTAATTCTCCATTGGAACGATGTCCCTTATTTCAACTGTTCCGGCACTGGCAACAATTAATGGACAACCTTTTGCCATTTCAGCTGCTTCATCAAATGATTCGGCACGTACAATAATAAAACCGCCAACCATCTCCTTTATTTCAACATAAGGGCCATTGGTAACTACGTTTCCCGGTTTAACCGAGCGACCATCGGTACCTAAACGGTTACCGTTGCTTGCCAGCTTACCCTGGGCGGCCATACCACCCATCCAGTTTTGCCAGGCTTGCATCATTTCCTGCATTACTTGAGGAGACACCTGTCCTTCGAGTCTTGGCTCGCTTCTGAAGATCATTACAAATTCTTTCATGATTTTTAATTTTTAAAGTTTATAACCCAATGACGAACCGGCTCTGTGATATTGGACAAGGGTTTTATTTTTTTAACAAAATCAATCGTTTCCTGTAAAAAGATTCCTGACCTCGATACTTGCCCAGCCATCCACCACCGAAGGACAGGTTTTAACGATCTCTACCGCATCATCAACGGAATTGGCGCGAATGACAATAAATCCGCCTATAATTTCTTTGGTTTCGGCATAAGGGCCGTTAATCACTATGTTGCCGTGTTTAACGGTTTTATGATCGGCACCCAGGCGGTTGCCACGGCTTACCAATATGTCTTTGGCAATAATATCATTCATCCAGCTTTCCCATTTTTGCATTCGTGATTGCAATTCTTCGGGCGAAAATTTTTCTTCGGGCAGTGTGTCCATTTTGACGATCAATGCAAAGTCTTTCATAGTGTATAATTTTTTGATTTTAGCCTAATGACGATAGGCTGTCTTAATATTGGACAAACCTTTTAATTTTTTTTAGTGTTATAAAATTTAATCCATTAATTATACATTTATTTTTTAAACCTGTACCCGTGAAAAGAAGCCTTCTGATTTTTTTAATTGCAGTGATCAGCCTGCAAACTGTATATGCGCGAAAGAAAGTAAGCACCGATTCTGTATTAAAGATAATGGATAAAGTTGCCGGCTGGCAATTGCGCGAATGGCAAAAAGGACGTAAACACCCCAAATGGCATTGGACAATGGGTGCCTGTTACACTGGCTATATCGCGCTTAACCAGGTGAGCCACAATTCTATCTACCTGGATGAAATGCGTGCAATTGGCGATAGCCTGAAATGGAATACCGGCCCAAACCGTGAGATGGCCGATGATTATTGTATAGCCCAAACCTATTCGCAATTATACCAGATATACAAAGAACCGGTGATGATAGCACATTTTAAAAAGCTTGCAGATAGTATTATTGCCAGGCCGCATACCGAGTCGTTGGAATGGAAAAAAAATATTGCCAGCAGGGAGTGGGCCTGGTGCGATGCCTTGTTTATGGGCCCGCCTGCGTTTGCCTATTTATCAAGTGCTACCGGGGATATGAAATACCTGAATTTCGCCGGGAAAATGTGGGACAAGACCACCAATTACCTGTATGACAAGGATGAAAATCTATACTATCGTGACAGTCGTTTCTTTACCCAAAAAGAAGCTAATGGCAAAAAGATATTCTGGTCGAGGGGCAACGGTTGGGTGATGGGAGGATTAGTGAGGATGCTGGATAATATGCCTGCGCATTATCCTGAACGTGCAAAGTATGAGGAGTTGTACCGCAAGATGGCTGAAAAGATCGCGAAGCTTCAAAGCAGTGACGGCACCTGGCATGCGGCATTGCTCGACCCAAAAAGTTATCCAGTTAAAGAAACCAGCGGAACTGGTTTTTATTGCTATGCATTGGCATATGGCATTAACAATGGATTGATCCCTTATGACAAGTATCATAAGGTTGTGGAGAAAGCATGGAAGGCTTTAATGGAATCAGTACATCGTGACGGGAAATTAGGGAATGTACAGCAGATAGGGGAAAAGCCTGAAACAGTAACGGATGATGATACGGAAGCATATGGTGTAGGTGCGTTTTTGTTAGCCGGTTCCGAAGTCTACAAAATGATCCTGAAAAAATCATAAGTTCTCTTTTTGTAACAATCGCTTAGCATTTACGATAGGGCATGATATAACCGGATGCATTTTCTAAATTAGGGCGTTTTTAAAGCTAATACCCCTCGGTACCTAATTAAACCTAAAATTGAAAACAGGTATTTTAACACTTACCCTGCTCTGTTTATGCTGTACACTCAGCATAGGGCAAAACAAATCGCGCAGATTTAATACCAAAGAAAACGGCGCATCATTCTATCAAAAACGTTTGCAGGACTCAGATGCGGTGTATTTTACACCTGATAAATATCCGGTTAAAGCCGATGGTTCCGCCGATGTATCCGAGGCTTTGCAGCAGGCTATAACCGATCTGAAGACCACGCATAATTTTGGAATACTCTTTATTCCCGAAGGCACTTATTTGATCAGCAAAACCATTTATGTACCGCAAGCCATCCGTTTAATAGGTTATGGCAAAAAACGGCCTGTGATTATCCTGGCTAAAAATTCACCGGGTTTCCAGTCGCCCGATAACACCGACAAAGGGAAAGCCAAATATATGTTCTGGTTTACCAGCAGCTTACCAAAGCCGGGTAAAAAGATCAATGATGCCGGGGCGGGCACTTTTTACAGTGCCATGTCTAACATCAACCTGCAAATTGAAGATGGCAATCCCTATGCTGTTGCGTTGAGAACCCATTACGCCCAGCACAGTTTTATATCACATGTGGATATCAATATTGGGAACGGAAAAGCGGGCATGTTTGATGTAGGTAACGAGATGCATGATGTGCGTTTCTTCGGCGGCGATTATGGCATTTATACCACCAAACCATCGCCCGGATGGCAGTTTATGACGATAGATACCTATTTTGAAGGACAGCGCAAGGCCGCTATCCAGACACGTGAGGCCGGGCTGACCATGGTGCGGATGCGTGTAAAGAATGATCCGGCGGTGATCGATATAGAGCCAAATTATGATGAGAAGCTGTTTATGGAAGATTGCCGTTTTGAAAATATATCCGGCCCGGCCGTCAAAGTAAGCCTTGAAAATAATGCGGGTAACTTTGTGAGTTTACGAAACATTGTATGTCATAATGTTCCCATACTGGTAACCTACAAAGAGAGCGGTAACAAGGTCTCCGGCAATGGAAACATTTACCGGGTAAAAAATTATCTGCACGGCCTTCAAATGGATAGCTTACATGCTGGTCCGGTAGTTAAAGCGATCCAGGATATTGAGCCGTTAAAAGATATTCCGGCTCTAACTAAAAGTGACATTCCTGAATTTCCGGCTATTGATACCTGGGTAAATTTGAAGTCTTTGGGTGCAACAGGTGATGGGACTACCGATGATACAAAAATCATACAGGATGCCATAGATAAATATCCAACTATTTATGTACCCAGCGGCTGGTATCGCGTAAGTCAGACCATCAAACTAAAACCCAATACTGTTTTGATAGGGTTAAGTCCTATAGCTACGCAATTTATACTGGCAAACAATACCGAAGCATTTGGCAGCTTTGGAGCACCGAAGGCTTTGCTGGAGACAGCTAAAGGCGGTAAAAATATAGTTACCGGGATAGGCCTTTCCACAAGTGCAGATAACCCGCGTGCGGTAGCTTGTAAATGGACAGCAGGCGAGGGTTCTTACCTCAACGATGTGAAGTTTATAGGCGGTCATGGGGGAATGGAACGGATAGGTAAAAAGACCGGTAAAGCCGAAGATGTAAGGGCATATAGGAATGGTGGGGGTACAGACCCATCATGGGACACGCAATACTGGAGCCTTTGGATAACCGACGGGGGTGGTGGCACTTTTGAAAACATCTGGTCGGCAAACACCTATGCTACTGCGGGGACTTATGTATCTAACACAAGCACACCCAGCCATATCTATGCGATGTCGATAGAGCATCACGTGCGTAACGAGGTGCGCTTTAACAATGTGGCGAATTTCAAAGTCTACGCCATGCAACTGGAAGAAGAAAGCCGCGAAAGTACGGAGTGCCAGCCAATGGAACTGGAAAATTGCCATGACATGGTTTTTGCCAACCTGTACATGTTCCGGGTGATACGGGTGATCAAGCCTTATCCCTATTCCATCCGCAACTGGGGTTCATCTGATATCGAATTCCTGAATGTGCACAATTACAGCCAGATCAAGTATACAACCAATACGCCTTTGTATGATGTGAACAGCAATACCACCTTACGCCCCTGGGAGTTTAACCGGATGTACATTAATAAAGCTGATGAAGTGGCAGGTGGAAAGTCAAAGAGTGATATTCAAAAACTGGCTACCGGTTTTGAGTTTGCCGAAGGAATTTGCAGCGACAGTAAAGGCAATATCTATTTTTGTGATTCGCGCCTTAGAAGGATCTATAAATATTCGGCCGATACAAAAAGTGTAAGCCTGCTGGCGGATTATCACTGGGAACCTTTATCCTTATCCTGCGATAAGAACGACAACCTGCTGGTGGTGTTTAAGTATGTGCCAAAGCCTGATTATGTAGTTAATGGACAAAAGGAAGTATTCACCAATCCACCTGATGCCGGGGGTACCTCTTTCAGTGGCTGGGGTAACTCAGGGTTTGCTACGTGGGTGTATGTTGTCGACCCGAAAAACCCGGATGAAACTATCCAGTTGCTCAAAAAAGAACCAATGGGGTCTGTAAAACAGGTATATAAAGTGTTATATCCGGGACACCGCTGGCGCGATTATCATGATTTCAATACCATAACGGTCAATAAAGCGACCGAATGCTTTGTAGCGCCGGATGGGGTAACCATTATCCCTGTGGTATATGACCTGGCCAGATCAACTTGTTTGGCAGAAGGCTTTCCGGGTAAACCGATGTATGTTGCCGATGAGTACGATAAAAGAACAGTGAAGGTAAATGTAAGTCCTGAAGGTTATGTGTCGGACCTGAAATATTTTACTGAAAAGGGCGAATTTGGATCGGCAGTGGACAGTAAGGGGGATGTTTACATTGCCGATGGCGAGGTCTACGTTTTTGATCCCTCGGGGAAACAGATCGGGATGATCAAAGTGCCGGAAAGGCCCGGTTCGCTGATTTTTGGCGGAGAAAATAATAAAACCTTGTATATTACGGGTGAAACATCGCTGTATAGTATCAACTTAAAATAAACAATCGCTTATAACCATTCACTGTTATGACCAAACCCATCAAAACGCTTGTCAAATTAGTAGTTTGTCTTTTTTTATGCTTTAGTTTTTCCGCCGGCATCGCCCAAAGTAATAAAAAGCTGTTCCATGTGATCGCCTTTTACACGGCCAAAAATGACCAGGCCCATATCAGCTTTGTGCACGAAGCAAATAAATGGTTTCCGGAGATGGCAGAGAAGTATAATTTCTCTTACGACTCTACCAAAGACTGGAGTAAACTGAATGCAGAATTTTTGGCGAAATACCAGGTGGTGATTTTTTTAGATACACGGCCGGAGGTTCCCGCACAAAGGGAGGCATTTGAAAAATATATGAAAAGCGGCGGCGGGTGGCTGGGTTTCCATTTTTCGGCCTTTGCTTTAACGCCTTCTGAGTTTAATGCCGACTGGTACTGGTACCACAACGAGTTTTTAGGATCGGGACAATACGTAAGCAATACCTGGAGGCCGACATCCGCTATATTAAGAGTGGAAAACAAAAAACATCCTGTTACCCGCGGATTACCGGAAACGATCAAGGCATCACCTAACGAATGGTACCGCTGGGAAAAAGATCTGCGGCAAAATCCCAATATCAGGATATTATTATCTATCGATTCAACAAGCTTTCCGCTTGGAACGGGCCCAAAACAATCTGAGATATGGCATAGTGGTTATTACCCTGTAGTTTGGAGCAATAAAAACTACAAGATGGTCTATTTTAACATGGGCCATAATGATATTGATTACGAGCATCATACCAATAACGACTTGTCGCATACGTTTGACAGTCCGGATGAATGCAAATTGATTATCAACGCATTGTTGTGGGCAGGAAGGGGCAAGAAGGTAGAGTAATAGTACAGCTTAGTGTAAATGAAACACCTTTGTTACAATTAAGGCTGTGCTATTTGAAAATCAAATTCTAAATTGGTAGTTTAGTTTTTTAGTCCCACAAACAAACCAACCAGTTATTACCAATTATGAAAGAACAGCATATTTCCCGTCGCCGGTTTATCGGCAGTGCGGCGCTTGCCGCAGCAGGCATGACCCTGGCATCAAAATCAGTTTTTGCCGCCGGTTCACTTTTTCAGTCGAAACCTAATTCGGTTATTAATGGAGTGCAAATAGGTGTTATCACCTATTCATTCAGAAGCATGCCGGGCAGTGCAGAACAATTATTGAAGTATTGCCTGGAATGTAATATTAACGCCATTGAACTGATGGGAGATGCCGCCGAGGCCTATGCCGGGAAACCACAGCATAACAACGGGGAGGACAGGGAAGCATATATGAAGCGCGTGGCAGATTGGCGCGCCGGCGTATCAATGGATAAGTTCAAAGAATTGCGCAAAATGTATAACGATGCAGGGGTAACCATTTATGCCTGGAAACCTAATGCCTTAGGTCCAAAAAATACAGACGCAGAGGTGGATTATGCCTTTAACGGCGGGAAAGCATTGGGCGTAACCCATGTAACAGTAGAGCTACCGTCAAATGACGCAGAAACCAAACGTTTAGGTGAATTCGCCAGCAAACATAAAATATATGTGGGCTACCATGCTCACCTGCAGGCTACACCAACCTTATGGGATACAGCCCTGAGCCAGTCGGAATATAACGCCATTAATCTTGACATTGGTCACTATACCGCCGGAACCAGCAGCAGCCCGGTACCGTTTATTGAAAAGAATCATGCCCGGATCATGAGCCTGCATTTAAAGGACAGGAAATATCACGACGGACCGAACGCACCATGGGGTGAGGGTGATACCCCAATTGCCGAGGTGCTGAAAATGGTCAAAAAGAATAAATGGAAATTCCCGGCAACCATCGAGCTGGAGTATAATATACCGGCAGGTTCGGATGCAGTGAAAGAAGTGATCAAATGCAGGGAATTTGCAGCGAAAGCTTTAAGTTAAACTTTAACCCTGAAACAGGGCGTTAAATTTCAAACATAAACAAAATACAATGTCAACAAATACATATGATGCTATCGTCATCGGTTCGGGAATATCAGGTGGCTGGGCAGCTAAGGAATTAACCGAGAAGGGCCTTAAAACCATTATGCTTGAACGTGGCCGTAATATTGAGCATATAAAAGATTATGTGAATGCTACCAAAGCCCCATGGGAATATCCGCACCGGGGCGGGCGCACACAGCAAATGATCAAAGATTACCCGGTATTAAAAAGAGATTATCCGCTTAGTGAGACCAATTTAGATTACTGGGTTAACGAAAAAGAAAGCCCTTATGTAGAAGTTAAGCGTTTTGACTGGTTCAGGGGCTATCATGTGGGCGGCCGGTCACTCATGTGGGGCAGGCAAAGCTACCGCTGGGCAGATGTTGATTTTGAAGCTAATTTAAAAGACGGAATAGCCGTAGATTGGCCAATCCGTTACAAAGACCTGGCTCCATGGTATAGTTATGTAGAGGGGTTTGCAGGGATATCGGGTAACAAAGATGGTTTGGCCATTTTACCTGACGGTAACTTTATGCCGCCAATGGAGATGAACTGTGTGGAAAAAGATGTATCTGCAAGGTTAAAAGCTCATTATAAAGGTGCCAGGGATATGGTGATTGGCAGGACAGCCAATATCACTAAAGCATTACCCGGCCGTACGCAATGTCAATATCGTAATAGGTGCGCCCTGGGTTGCCCTTTCGGAGGATATTTCAGCACACAGGCATCGACATTGCCAGCGGCCATGGCTACGGGAAATTTGACGGTAAGACCGTGGTCTATCGTTACCAAAATATTATATGATAAGGATACCAAAAAAGCTAAAGGCGTTGAGATACTGGATGCAGAAACCAACAAAACTTATGAGTATTATGCCAAGGTGATCTTCCTGAATGCTTCAACCATTAATTCAGCCTGGGTGCTGATGAATTCGGCTACTGATATCTGGCCTGATGGCTTGGGCAGCAGCAGCGGCGAACTGGGCCATAACCTGATGGATCATCATTTAGGTGTTGGAGCAAGCGGACATATTGAAGGGTACGAGGACAAATACTATTTCGGCAGGAGGGCAAATGGTATCTACATACCAAGATACCGCAATCTGAATGGTGAAAAACGGGATTATATCCGTGGGTTTGGTTACCAAGGCCGTGCATCGCGTGAATCATTCAACAGGAACATACCGGAATACAATATTGGTGCTGATTTTAAGGATGCTTTAACAGAACCCGGTCACTGGACCATGAACATAGGTGGTTTCGGCGAAACCCTTCCTTATCATGATAATAAAGTAACCCTGAGCAAAGACAAAAAAGACAAGTGGGGGTTGCCTGTGCCTGTTATTGATGCCATCATCCGCGATAACGAATTAAAGATGCGTATCGATATGCTGAATGATTCTAAAGAAATGCTGGAAGCAGTGGGAGCGAAGGATGTAAAAACGCATACCATGGAAGGTGTATTAGGCCGTGGTATCCACGAAATGGGTACTGCCCGTATGGGTCGCGACCCAAAGACTTCGGTTCTGAACGAATGGAACCAGGTTTGGGATGCCAAAAACGTATTCGTGACTGATGGTTCGGCTATGGTATCTACTGCTTGTCAGAACCCATCATTAACTTATATGGCAATGACGGCCCGCGCTGTTGATCATGCAGTTAAGGAATTGAAGAAGGGAACTTTGGTTTAGGTTAGTGATTAGTTAATTAGTGATTAGAGATTAGTTTTTAACGTACCATTAACAGAAATAAATAAAATTATTCTTACTTTAAGCCCTTGCAGAGCCTCTTCTGTAAGGGCTTTTATGTAACCTATATTATCCTGTCCATGAAAAAGATAACGCTGATCCTTTTGTCTGTTTGTTTGCCTTTGTTTGTTTTTTCGCAAACCATCAAAATTGTAAATAACCATGTGGGTTACGAATTTGATGGCGCTAAAAAAGCCATTATTGTAGCTGATGGTAAAGCTGATATTTCTTCATTCAAATTGATCGATACAAAAACAGGCAAAGAGGTATTTAGCGGTAAGCCTGTGTTTAACGGGCCGGTAAATAAATGGAAAAACTGGCAGTTCTGGACGATGGATTTTACTTCCTTTACTACGGATGGGAATTACAAACTACAGGTTTCAACACCAAAAGGCATTGTTTCTTCCTATCCATTTGTGATCGGTAAAAATGTACTGGAGCAGGCTACCCTGTCTGATGTGATCTATTACTTCAAAGGGCAGCGCAGCTCGGGTTTGTTGGATAAGGCTGACAGGCATTCTCATTTGCAGGGCAAACCTGATACCGTGGATGCACATGGCGGCTGGTATGATGCCACCGGCGATTATGGCAAGCATCTTTCACATTTGACGTTCTCTTCTTACTTCAACCCGCAGCAAATATCGCTTACAGCCTATAGCTTATTTAAAACTTATGATCTGCTGACTAAAAGACCGGGAACCGATTTCAGGCAGTTTAACAGGCGCATACTGGACGAGGCCATGTACGGGGCTGATTACCTGTGCAGGATGCAGGCGAAGAATGGCTCATTTTACCGTTCAGTTGGCGCACCTGGTCCGGGTAAATTGCCGCAGGACAGGGCGATAGGACCTGAAGGCAAAAGCTACCGTATCAAGGTGTCAAAAAATGACGATTCATTTAAAGCGAAAGATGAGCAGTATGATTGGCGCAGTTACCAGTGCAGTTTCCGCTCTGGTGGCGGGATGTCTATTGCAGCGCTTGCTATGGCATCGACATATAATACTTCAGGTGATTACAGTAATGCTGATTATTTGAAAGCTGCGGAAAATGCTTTTGACTTCCTGGAAAAGAATAATGTGGCCATGACCAACGATGGCAAGGAAAACATTCTGGATGATTATTGCGCTTTAACAGCTGCTACAGAATTGTACAAAGCCACTAAGAATGAAAAGTATAAAACCGCTGCTGAGAAAAGAACATTATTATTAATCGGAAGATTGTCATCCTGGAAAAATTTTAAGGATTACTGGCGTGCAGATGATAAGGATCGCCCGTTCTTTCATCCCTCGGATGCCGGGTTGCCTGTTACCAGTTTAGCATATTATTATCCTTATGCTAATACAAGCACCCAGGCACTTATCAAAAAAGCTATTAAGCAATCCATGAGCTTTGAACTGGCAATCACCTCTGAAGTAAATAATCCGTTTGGCTATAGCAGACAACTGGTACAGGATACGTTGGGCAACAGGCGTAGTTCCTTCTTCTTTCCGCATGGCAGTGATGCCTCGCCGTGGTGGCAGGGTGAAAATGCAAGGCTGGGGTCGGAAGCAACTGCTGCGAGATTGGCCGCCAACTTGTTTACAGATGATAAGCCATTTCATGACAAGCTGGAAAGTTTTGCAACCGATCAGTTGAACTGGATATTGGGATCGAACCCATTTGATGCGTGTATGCTTGAGGGGGTAGGGCATAATAACCCGGCCTATGGCTTCTTCGGGACATTTGAATACACCAATGCACCGGGCGGGATAGTTAACGGCATCACATCGGGCCTGAATAATGAAGATGATATCGATTTCAACCTGTCATACGCACAAACACACAAGGATAATGATTGGCGTTGGGCCGAGCAATGGCTGCCGCATGCAGCCTGGTACATGCTGGC
>JBEHXM010000069.1:0-27277 GCA_048498695.1 Bacteroidota bacterium | reverse complement strand
CTTTTTCTCGTATTCTAAACAAAACCCGGCCACAGCATCTTTAGCTAAAGTCCCGTCAGGAATATGCACATTGGCCCGGTCGATATCGATATGATTAAACAGATTCTCATTCATGAAGGTGACATAGCTTTGAGCGGCTTTAGCCTGCATAGGGTAGTATTCATCCAAATTGAAAGTGATCACATTAGCAAAGCTCAACTCCCCCGCTTTGTGCATCCGCACCAGCTCGGCATACACCCCGATGGGGGTTACCCCGGTAGCCAGTCCCAAAACGGCTTTCTGCCCTGCTGCCTGTTTACTCCTGATCAGATCGGCGATCCGTTTGGCTACGGATACCGAGGCTTCCTGCTGGTTTGCATATACACTTACCGGCAGCTTCTCATACCGGGTCTCTTCCAATAAATTTAATCGCGCCATGTTATAGGTTATAGTTGACTTATATGGTTTTAAACAAATATATTAGATATGTTTGCTTATAGAAAGCTTATTTTATTTAAAGTTTCAACGCCTTGAACCAGAACCTGCAAAATCTTTTTACCATCGCCCAAAAACCGGAGAAATTAGGTATCGGCCTGATGTCGGGCACCTCATTGGACGGGCTGGATATTGCCTTATGCAGGTTCACGGGCAACGGCTTGAATACCAAATTTGAGCTGCTCAACTTTATCACCATCCCTTACCAGGATCATTTTAAGAATGAAGTGCACGAGGTATTTTCCAAACGCCTGGCCGACCTCGAAAAGATCACTCTGCTAAATGATTTTATCGGCACCTTTCATGGGGAACTGGTTTTAAAAGCGCTTGCGAAATGGAATATCAAACCAAAAGAAGTAGATTTTATAGCCAGTCACGGACAAACCATTTACCACGCACCTAAACGCCTGCATCAGCAGGCCGGATATCCTAACGCCACCCTGCAAATCGGCGACGGTGATCACCTCGCGATTAAAACAGGTATACTGACCATCAGCGATTTCAGGCAGAAGCATATTGCTGCGGGCGGCGAAGGTGCACCTCTGGCTCTGTACGGTGATGTACTGCTGGGAAGCAAACCCGGCGAAGATCGTATCCTGTTAAATATCGGCGGCATTGCAAACTTGACTTACCTGCCTTCCGACGGCAATACGAATAAAGTAGTATGTACCGATATTGGTCCCGGTAACACAATGATCGATGCGGCCTGCCGTGAATATTTTGACAAGCCTTATGATAAGGATTCCATGATCGCGTTATCGGGTCTGGTGAACGATCAGTTATTAAACGCCCTGCTCGATCACCCTTTCTTCAAAGAAAAGGCCCCAAAAACCACTGGCCCGGAATTATTCAATCTAACCTATTTGGAAGATGCCAAACAGGTATCAGGGACAGAAGATATCAGTCCCGAAGATACCATCAGTACCTTAAGTGAATTTACAGCAAAAACTATTGCTGATTTTATTTTGGAAAAGCTCCCGGCCGATTGTAAGATATTTACCAGTGGCGGAGGTGCAAGAAATCCATTTGTTATTAATTGCCTGAAACACTTTTTGCCCAAGGCCACTATTGCCGACACCGGCAGTCTGGGTATTGACCCGGATGCAAAGGAAGCTATCCTGTTTGCCCTGTTGGGTAATGAGGCTTTATCAGGTGAGCCGATCTATATCGGCACCAACCCAGCGGTGCTGATGGGAAAGTTTAGTTTCGCGGGTTAATACTACTCAGAACTATTAATACATTCCTATATTTGCTAAACACAATTTCAGATCATGAACGCATATAGTTTCTTCCTGCACCTCCATTCCGGTTTCCGTTACATCGTACTTTTACTGCTTCTTTTAGCAATTATCAGGGCCTGGGCCGATTGGCTGGGTAAAAAAGCTTACAGCGAGGGCAACCGCAAACTGAACCTGTTTGCCATGATCTCGATGCATACCCAGTTACTCATTGGTATTGTGCTTTACTTTTTAAGTCCGTTTGTACAGTTCACCGGCGGCATGATGAAAGATAACAACACCCGCTACTGGACAGTTGAGCATTTAACCGCCATGATCATCGCAATTATTATAATCACCATAGGCCACAGCAAATCGAAAAAGATCGCATTACCTGAAGGTAAGCACAAAACCATCGCTTTGTATTATACTTTGGCATTGATAATTATAGTAGTAACTATAATACTGAGTAAAAGGGGTTTGTTCGGAATGTCTTAAAATTGTCTTTTATATTTCTATAAAGAGCCATCGGCTCACCACATATTATAACAACGGGTTTCAACCCGTTGCTGTTCACACCGCAACCCAACATAAGTGCCGTCGGCACGGCAAATAACTATATCATGTCCTGAAAAATGTATTGTTCATCATACTCTACATTAAACTTCTTTAAAAAATCCAGGTATTCATTACAGCTTCGCGATATTTTACTGCAAAAACTATTTGAATATAAACTTGATGATAGGTGTTGGCCATTTACTTTTTAGGTGTTACTTGTAGATCATACTTTATATAGGTCAAACCTACGGTTCTTAACTTTATCGTTGTACAATCAACGGATTAAAATCCGTTGTTACAATAGGGGTCGAGGCTATGCCTCTCAGGTTTTAAGTATTTAATAAACTCCAGCCTGTTAAAAAAAGCCCTTTTACAAGTTATCAAAACGAAGTGAAAAATAGCTTATAATACCTGTTTTGTTGTTTAAAAGCGAATTTATTTTTACAAAAAATTTGCTAATTCAATTTTCTTTATAAATTTGTGACCGCGATGATTAAAAACAACAAGAATACTAGCTGGTGGCACCAATTAAATTGGCAGCCGGATATACTCTTGAGATGACATTACTAATCAATTGTAAACCTAATAGAACCCGGCGCACCAATCGCTGGGTTTTTTATTTTATAACGTTTTGAACAACCACTAATGACACCCTATAAGATCACTACCACTACCAAAAAATTATTAGCCGATACCACTACGCCGGTAAGCATTTACCTGCGGTTGCGGGACGTTTTCCCGAATTCGCTTTTGCTGGAAAGCTCTGATTATCATAGCCGCGAGAACAGCTTGAGCTATGTTTGCTGTGAACCCATCAGCGGTTTAATATTGAACGATGGCAAACTAAAGAAAAGCTATCCTGATGGCAGCAGCGAAACTAAGGACCCCGGCACTTTCGACCTGGTAGAAGAGATCGGTACATTTCTTTCAAATTTCGAAGTAGCAGAAAGCACCAGTAAAATCATTTATAACGGCCTGTTCGGTTACTTTACCCATGAAGCCGTGGAACATTTTGAAACGATAAAACTGAAAAAAGTCAGTGAAGATACCCGGAAGATACCGGTGATGCAGTACCACATCTACCGTTATATTATCGCGATAGATCATTTTAAAAATGAGCTGCACATCTTCCAAAATCAACCTGACGGGCAACCGGCAAATGGCGGGCTGGAAAAAATGGAATACCTGATCAAAAACAAAAACTTTCCCGAATATCATTTTCAAAGTAAAGGCAATGAAAGCTCTAACCTGACCAACGAAGAGTTTATGGCGGTGGTTGATAAAATGAAACAGCATATTTTCAGGGGCGATGTTTTCCAGATCGTACCATCAAGGGCCTTCTCGCGTAAGTTTTTGGGCGATGAATTTAATGTTTACCGTGCATTACGGTCTATTAACCCCTCGCCCTATTTGTTTTATTTTGATTATGGCGATTTCAGGTTATTCGGTTCATCGCCCGAGGCGCAGATCACTATCAAAAATAAAGTGGCCAGTATATTCCCTATCGCCGGTACATTCAAACGTAGCGGCGATGATATTAAGGATGCCGAAATTGCCCGGCAGTTGGAAAATGATCCCAAGGAATCCGCAGAGCATGTGATGCTGGTTGACCTGGCGCGCAACGACCTGAGCCGGCATTGCGAAAAGGTAGAGGTAAAAGCCTTCAAGGAAGTGCAATATTATTCGCACCTGATTCATTTGGTTTCGCATGTGAGCGGCAAATTGAGACCTGGCGTATCTTCCTTTAAAATTGTTGCGGATACTTTCCCGGCTGGTACGTTAAGTGGTGCGCCAAAATACCGGGCCATGGAGATCATTGATGAAAATGAAAAAACCAAACGCAGTTTTTACAGCGGTGCAATAGGTTTTTTTGGCTTTAACGGCGACTTTAACCACGCCATCATGATACGATCATTATTGAGCAAAAATAATACGCTGCACTACCAGGCGGGGGCAGGCATCGTAGCCGACTCCAACCCGGAAAGCGAATTAAAGGAAGTGGATAATAAAATAGCCGCTTTAAGAAAAGCAATTGAGTTGGCCGAGGAATTATGATTCAGAGAGTAGTTAATTAGAGATCAGAGATTAGTTAATACAAAATCAAATAAGTATAAAAAAAGAAAGTTCCCCTCTTGAGAGGGGCAGGGGTGTGTAAAATGAGCAAGATATTAATCATAGACAATTACGATTCTTTCACCTATAACCTGGTGCACCTGGTCAACGAGATCGGTTTGCAATGCGAGGTGTGGAGGAATGATAAATTTAACCTGGAAGATGTAGACGCATTCAGTCATATCATCCTGTCGCCAGGGCCGGGTATCCCATCAGAGGCAGGGCTGCTTTTGCAGGTGATCGAAAAATATGCACCCACCAAAAGTATATTTGGCGTTTGCCTAGGACAACAGGCTATCGCTGAGGTTTTTGGCGGACAATTGTATAATTTAAGTCGCCCAATGCATGGTATTGCCACGCCGATAAAGGTAACCGATGCAGATGAGAGATTATTTGCCGGTCTGCCGGAAAGCTTTAAAGTAGGCAGATACCACTCGTGGGTGGTATCGGAAAAAGATTTTCCTGCTGACCTGCTGGTAACCGCTATCGACGAAAAAGATAACAGCATTATGGCCTTGCGTCATAAGCATTATGATGTCCGTGGTGTACAGTTCCATCCGGAGTCAGTCTTGACTGAATATGGCAGAGCGCTGATGCAAAACTGGTTGGCACCCAGCCCACTGAAGGGGGCATCAAAAAGGCGGAAAGTCGGTTCATCAAAATTTAATATCATTGCATCAAATAAAACATTACCCCTTTAGGGGGTCAGGGGCATGAATATACTGGATAAGATTGTAGCACATAAAAAAACGGAGATCGCATCGGCAAAACGAAGCGTGTCACGCGCAAGCCTGGAGGGTTCGGATCTGTTTCAACGGGAGGTATTATCTTTTAAAGATTTTTTGCTGGACGAAAGCCGCACCGGTATCATAGCCGAGTTCAAGCGGAGGTCGCCATCCAAAGGGATCATCAATGATAAAGTTTCCGTAGAAAAGGTAACCACCGGTTATGCTTCCGCGGGAGCTTCTGCGCTTTCTGTTTTAACCGATGGCGAATTTTTTATGGGGCAAAAAGCTGATCTGCTGGCTGCACGAGGTGTTAACCAAATACCTATTCTGCGAAAGGATTTTATGATCGACGAATACCAGGTATTCGAGGCAAAGGCTTGGGGGGCGGATATTATTTTACTGATAGCGGCTATATTGAGTCCGGCTGAAATAAAGAGCCTAGCTTCATTGGCAAAAAGTCTTGGATTAAATGTATTGCTGGAGGTGCACAATTTGGAAGAATTGCAGCGCAGCATTAACCCAAACCTGGATGCGATAGGGGTGAATAACCGCAACCTGGCTGATTTTACAGTTTCGGTGGAAAATTCTTATCGGTTAGCAGAACATATCCCTGCCGAATTTTTAAAAATATCAGAGAGTGCGATCAGCAACCCTGAAACTATTAAACAATTAAAAAAGGCAGGCTTTAACGGCTTCCTGATCGGGGAGAATTTTATGAAACAGGCTGATCCGGGATTGGCGATGAAAGAGTTTGTGAGGGAGTTGTGATGGATTACCGGGTAATATTTTCTTTTTGGTGGTAAATGGATTGTATCTCAATGATGGTTTCGGTAAATGTATAATAGATATAGTAATCATCCCATACTAATAAAAAGACATCTTTTTTACTAGTTTGCATCCCCATCATCGGAAGCTCCTTAAGTAATTTTAATTGTTTGAAAAGAGACTTTAGGAATTTTTTAGAATAACTGGTTGATCGATTTCTTAAATTATTGAATTCAACGATGCGGTCAATATGAAGATATGCGTTTCTGGTTACTACTAATCTTTTAACCATTGTTCATATCTCTTTTCAAATTCTTCCATTGTAATGAAATCTCCATTTTTGATGTCTTTCATTCCCTGTTCAATGCCCGTAAGATGCTCCTCGGGAATTTGGAATACTTGATCCTTATTGCTTATTAAGGTGTTCACCAATTCCAAAAAATCCGGATCATTCAGGTTATCAATTTTTTTATGGATTGATTTTTTAAGTTCTATCAAAGTCATAGTATAAAGTTAGGTAAAATATTTTATTAGCTGCCAATTTAACTGTATTGACGTATAAAACTTAACTTGGCACTTTGATTGATAGAATCATTATTGAATGAGACAAAAATTTTATGATACTGCTGTGAAGCAGGAAAAAGTGGTGCTGGTGGGTATTATTACACCGAACGAAACACCGGAGCAAGAGAAAGAATATCTTGAAGAATTGCAGTTTTTAGTAGAAACTGCCGGAGGGGACACGGTGAAAACATTTACCCAAAAAATGCTGCGCCCGGAACGCGCCACATTTGTGGGCACCGGTAAGCTGGAGGAAATAAAGGAATTTGTTACTGCCGAAGAGATTGACATCGTGGTGTTTGATGATGAGCTTTCCCCGTCCCAATTACGTAATATTGAAAATGAGCTACAGGTAAAAATACTTGACCGCAGTAACCTGATACTGGATATTTTCGCCAACCGGGCGCAAACCGCGCAGGCCAAGGCACAGGTGGAACTGGCACAATTGCAATATTTATTACCCCGCCTTACCCGCTTGTGGACACACTTGGAGCGCCAGAAGGGTGGTATCGGTATGCGTGGTCCGGGTGAGTCGCAGATAGAAACAGACCGGCGTTTGATCCTGAATAAAATATCGTTGCTGAAAGAAAAGCTGAAGCTGATCGATCGCCAGAACGAAACACAGCGAAAGAACAGGCATCAGTTGGTACGTACCGCTTTGGTAGGTTATACCAACGTAGGTAAATCGACGATCATGAACATGATCTCCAAATCGGAGGTGTTTGCAGAGAA
Source organism: Bacteroidota bacterium (assembly GCA_048498695.1). Classification (GTDB taxonomy): domain Bacteria; phylum Bacteroidota; class Bacteroidia; order Sphingobacteriales; family Sphingobacteriaceae; genus Mucilaginibacter. Next base: position 20,130 of record JBEHXM010000069.1, on the reverse strand, counting down.
TAAATTGTTTGCAACGCTGGATACGACTGTTCGCAAAGTGGTGATCGAAAATTTACCATTTCTGCTATCGGATACCGTTGGTTTTATCCGCAAACTGCCCCATCATTTGGTAGAATGTTTTAAATCTACATTAGATGAAGTACGTGAAGCGGATGTGCTGATCCATGTGGTGGACGTATCGCATCCAAACTTTGAGGATCAGATCAGGACCGTTAATGAAACCCTGAAAGAGTTGGGTGCTGTCGATAAAAAAGTGATCACTGTATTTAATAAGATCGATGCCTATAAACCTATCCAGGCCAGTCCCGAGGAACATGCTGCCCAATTAACTCTGGAAGATTTTAAGCAAAGCTGGATGGCAAAAAATAATAGTCCGGCGATATTTATCTCAGCCCTTAAAAAGGAAAATGTGGACGAATTCAGGGCAATGCTTTATGAGCACGTGAAAGCGATACATACGGAAAGGTATCCGTATGATAAATTATTGTATTAAGCAGATTATATAAATCCCTTCGGGCAAGGGGCGTAGGGAACTGTGAAGTGCCAGGAGGGGATTTGTACGTCATACATCAACAGTTATACTACGCGGGCATAATGTATAAACCTTTCCCCGAGTAAGCAACCGCGCATTTTCAGGCATATTTTATAGAACAGCAGTAAAATCACTATTCTATAATTTATAATCCCTTTTTGCGTTATTAATTTCCAGGGCGTGGCAAATTGATCTTTGCACGCTTTTATTTTCTTATACTGTTTTGGTTTAACCTTTAAAGTGATATGACCTATGAAATCACTCCTGGAACTTTACAAAGAATCGGCAGATACTAAATTAGAGATCGATGTTCTGATATCTGAAAGTAATAATCCCCGCAATACCATCGATCTGAGGCTTTCATTACTTTCGCAGATTACCTCCCTGCACAATAAACTCAATAGTACAATGCACGAGATAAGGAAAAGACGTTCGCAGCCCAGTATTGCATAGGTATAGTATTTTAAAATTAAAATATTGTAATCCTTACAGAAACAATTACTTTTGCACTGTTATAAATAAGAATATCATGGCACATCATCACGAAGAAGTAGAAAAAAAAGACGAAGTAAACTTTAACGCTTTATATTATCTGGTTGGACTGCTTTGCGGTTTGTTTACAGGTGCAATATTAGACAAAGGTTATACCTGGATATTTGTTGGTGGTGTTTTAGGTTTATTGACAGCGGCTTTATTCTTAAGTGTATTCGTAAGAGGCCGTGAGCAACGCTGATCCGGAACTCCCCTCATTCATAAAAAACTGGAACCAGTTTTACGGTATCGTTATCGTATGGCTGGTTTTTTTAATTTTCGTATTTTGGCTCATTACCCTGTTGTTTAAATGAGCTTACCCGATTGGATCGTTCTTGGTGTTACCCTGCTCAGTATCGTTATATACGGTATATGGAAGAGCGGAAAAAATCAGAATATCGACCAGTTTTTAATGGGCAGCCGCTCTATGCCCTGGTATGCCGTCGGTTTGTCGGTAATTGCAACACAAGCCAGCGCGATCACTTTTTTATCCGCACCGGGACAAGCCTATTCGGACGGTATGCGGTTTGTGCAGTTCTATTTCGGACTACCGCTGGCCATGATCGTGCTTTGTATTACGTTCGTCCCTATTTTCAGCCGGCTGAAGGTATATACGGCTTATGAGTTTTTAGAACAGCGCTTCGACCTTAAAACGCGGGCGCTTACAGCTTTCCTGTTCCTAATTCAGCGCGGTTTATCAACAGGGATCACCATTTATGCGCCATCCATTATTTTGTCGACCATATTAAATATCGATACAGTTTATACCACCCTTTTTATCGGCGGCCTTGTAATATTTTACACCGTTTACGGCGGCACCAAAGCGGTGAGTTATACGCAGCTATTGCAGATGAGTATTATATTCTGCGGCATGTTCCTGGCGGGCGTTATGGTGGTGAGCCTGCTGCCATCAAATATCGGATTTGGGAAGGCCCTGCATATGGCGGGGAAACTTGGAAGAATGAACGTGATCGACTGGAAATTTGATATTAATAACCGTTATACGGTTTGGAGCGGGCTGATAGGCGGATTCTTTTTGCAGCTCTCTTATTTCGGTACCGACCAGAGCCAGGTGGGACGCTATTTAACAGGCAGCTCCGTAGGACAAAGCCGCCTGGGGTTGATCATGAACGGCCTGGTCAAGGTCCCCATGCAATTTATGATCCTGCTGATAGGTATATTGGTTTTTGCCTTTTACCAGTTTAACCAGCCGCCTTTATTCTTCAATCAGCATGAAGTACAACAGGTAAAAAGCGGCAAATATGGCACCCAATATAATCAGCTGGAAGGCCAGTATACGATCGCTTTCCAGGAGAAAAAGACCAGGGCTGAAGAGTTAAGCCAGGCTTTAGACAGTAAAGATGAAGGGAAGATAGACCAGGCAAGAGCCGGATTGAAGCAGGCAGATGAAAAGCAGACTGCCATTCGGAAGAATGCTATTGCCCTGATGAAAAAGACCAATGGCAAAGCGGATACGGACGATACTAATTATGTATTCCTGAATTTTGTAACACACTACTTACCGCGGGGATTGATCGGCCTGCTGATAGCCATCGTATTCCTGGCATCAATGGGCTCAACAGCAAGTGCGCTCAACTCACTGGCCTCAACCACTGTGATCGATATTTATAAGCGTATTATTAATCCTGACGCATCGGATAAGAATTATCTGAATGCATCCCGCATTTTTACTATTTTTTGGGGATTGGTATGTATAGCCATGGCACTGTATGCCAGTAAGCTCGGCAACCTGCTTGAAGCGGTAAACCAACTGGGCTCCTATATATATGGAACAATATTAGGCGTATTTATTGTAGCTTTTTACCTTAAAAAAATACGCGGAACATCCGTATTTATAGCCGCATTACTTACCGAGATCATCATTTGCATTATGGGATATTACCAGGTGATCGCCTATTTATGGCTGAATGCAATAGGCTGTATTTTGCTGATCATTATTGCCGGGCTGATCAATTTAATCGCCCCTACAGCACCTGAGAGGGCGAAAACAGCGATATAACTATTTTGTTACGTTTGATATATCTTGCTGTAATACAAGGAGAAAAAACAGCTTGTAACGATCAGGGACCCTAAATAAGTATAATATTATTGTAACATTACAGTTACAATAATATTATTCAAAAATTTCATTTTATCTTTAGTTAAATAATAGCATTAAAATTAATTAGGGAAATAGCTAGACGCGAGGTTTGGCTATTTTTTTGTTTATGTAACGCCCATAATTAATTTTTAGTTTAATGATATTATTTTTTGTCTGAATATTTTGTTTCACCCCAGGTCGAAGCGAAACAAAATAATACACTCTATTGCTACTTTGCCTGGTCAACAACTCCCTGGTTCAAACGCTCATATTCTTTATCATTCTGCTCATGAGCCAGCTTAACTCCTTGCTGTGCTGTTGCAAGAGCTGCTGCCTTATCGCCCATTTTTAACTGGATGCGCGACTTCCATAGTTTATAGAACGGTGCTGTAGGTTCAGCTTTTTCAGCAGTGCTTATCCATTCCAAAGCCTTTTTCAGGTCCTTATTATTTTCATAATAATACATAGCTGCTTCAAAATATGGCTTCTTATCATTATTCATGATCTCATCAATATTGGCCATTACTTTTGAATCAACATCGGTACTGATATGGAATGAGAAAGAAATGTTTTCCCATTTAACCTCCAGCACACATTTGGTTTGGTCCACATCATTAAACGACATGGTCATGGTTTCCAGCGGATCAGCATGATTGATGGTTTTTACTTTAAATCGGAGCAGGTCGTCAGACTGTTTATAAGTATAAGCGCCCCATTGATGTGCAGTTTTGTTCAAAATAACAGTCCATTCATTTTTATCGGGAATAGAGAACAGTCCATACTCGCCCGCAGGTACTTTGTTGCCTTCAATGGTCACATCATCGGTGAACTTGATCAAAGTAGCTGCATTGGCACCGGTGCGCCATACCACGCCATAAGGTATCAGGTTGCCGAATATTTTACGTCCCTTCACATTCGGGCGCGAATAAGTTAAAGTGATCTTGCCGAGGCCTAATTCCTGGTCGATGGTTTGGGTAGAACTCAGTTGCGGTACCTTAAGCTGTGCATAACTGTTTTGTGAGGCGCATGCAATAAGCATGGCGGCTAAATAGAAATATATACGTTTCATTCTTTTTGGTTTTACTCTACTAAGATATTAATTTTACTTACAAGTGAACATCCCGGTTAGTAATGCGGATGTAAAACTATAGCTTTGCAACATGCTTAAAAGGTCAGTCGTAATGATGTTGATGCTGCTGTACATAGTTACAGTATCCGGCTTTGCGCTGAACCTGCATTATTGCTTTAACAGGCTCTCTGCTGTTAAGATCGACGCGCCTGCCAATCCATGTACAAAGGTGCTGGAAAAGGCAAAAATGAAATGCTGCCAGGAAAGGCACATAGAAGTAAAGGTTAAAGACTCCCATCAGGCGGGTTCGCCTTCATTTTGGGGTCAATTCTTTATCTTCGATCTGCCAACACTTTCTCTGTCAGATTTCTCCATTTCATTTCAAAATGCACCGGTTGAAAGGCTGCTTGATCGCGGTCCTCCGCGAACATCCGTCGCCCCCATCTTTTTAAAACACTGCACTTTCAGGATCTGATCCTAATTAATTGTATTTAATTACTCGCGGTAAAAATTGCCGTGCTTTTTGTTTTAACAATTAATTTTTTTGATCCAATAATGAAAGTTTTAAAAATATTTACACTCTTCCTTATCATTTCTGCGAGCGCCGCTGCGCAAACTTCACCCATTAAAAAAGATACCGCCATGAAAGGCATGGACATGGGCGATATGAAAATGGACAGTACCGGTTCCATGATGATGAACAGCCAGTATTCGCTGGACCTATCAATGAACCGTGATGGCTCCGGCTCATCATGGGTGCCTGATGAAACGCCGATGTATGCTTACATGATCCACGGTAAAAAATGGATGACCATGATACATGGCAGTATTTTTCTCCGGTACAATAAGCAGGACCTGTTTAACTCGGGTAGCCGCGGCGGCAGTAAGGTTGATGCGCCCAATTGGTTTATGGTGATGACCCAGCGCCCGGTAGGAAAGAATGGCCTGTTTTCTGTCAATACCATGTTCTCCTTAGATCCCCTGCTGGTCGGACCGGGAGGTTACCCGCTTTTGTACCAGACCGGTGAATCCTACAAAGGGAAAAAACTGGTTGACACCCAACACCCGCATGATCTGTTTGCCGAGCTAAGCGTTAATTATACGCAACGGATAGCTAAGGACGCAGATATTTCGTTATCTGCCGGATACCCTGGTGAGCCTGCTTTGGGACCGCCGGTATTTATGCACCGCCTGTCGGCCATGAATGATCCTGATGCACCGTTAACCCATCATTATGCCGATGCCACGCATATAACCTTTGGCTCCACAACACTTGGCTTCAGGTACAAGGATATTAAACTGGAAGGCTCCATATTCACCGGCCGTGAGCCGGATGAATTCCGCTATAATTTTGATCCGGCAAAATTTGATTCCTATTCGTTACGGTTATCATATAATCCATCAAAAGAATGGGCCTTGCAGGTGTCAAACGGCTGGATACATAGCCCGGAGAGTATTGAACCGCAACAAAATGTGGACAGGTTTACCGCATCGGCCATCTATACTAAAATGCTGGATGATGATAGTTACATAGCCACCACCCTGGTTTACGGGCAAAATCATTTTTCGGACAATGGAAAAACCCTGCCATCAATGTTGCTCGAAAGCAGCTGGCAAATGCATAAAACGGCGGTGTATGGAAGATATGAATATGTACAAAAAGATGCAGACGAACTGGATTTGACCGACACTTACCCGCTTAACCCCAATTTTACTATTAATGCCCTTACGCTGGGTGTAAACCGGATGTTGGCGACAATTGCAAAAACCAATTTAACTGTTGGGCTGCAATCCACTTTAAATGTATCGCCATCGGAGTTGAAAACGCTTTATGGTAGCGCCCCGCTTGGGTTTGAGGTTTATTTGAGAATAACGCCGCATTGAGTGTTTCTTGTCCTACTTTTTTTACCCACTCTGTCGTTGCTGCGCTCGACATCTCTCCCTAAGTTTAGGGAGAGAGTTTTATGCTCCTCCCCTGATCTCGGGGGAGGCCGGGAGGGGTAAAAATATCCGCCAATTCTATGAAAGAGTTAATAACATACTCACACCCTTCAACCTGCCCAAAACCATATTCCGCATAAATAAAGGGGATATGGTTTTGTCTGGCGGCTTCATAATCGCCTTTGGTATCGCCGGCATAAATGGGTCTTTTCAATCCATTGCGGGAAATGATCATCCCTATATTTTCACCTTTGGGCTTACCGGTATTGCCGGAACATTCAAAGTCTTTAAATAAATGCCCCAGCTGATTTAGCTCCAGGAAATTTTCGATGTAGCCTTCCAGGCAATTGCTCACGATGAAAAGCGGGTGTTTTCCGGCTAATATCTCCAGCTGTTGCTTTACACCCGGATAAAGTTTGCCGCCGAAATTTTTCATGTGAAATTTTTCTTCTGCAGCATAAGCCATGGCCATATCCTGGTATTGGTGTGGTTCTAAAAAGGTAAAATGCTGGGCGAAAATATCATCCAGTAACCTGCCTGCGAAGGAGTGCGCCAGTTGTTCGGTGATCACAAAATCTTTTACGCCTTTTTTATTTAAAGCACTGTTCCATGCCATTACACAGGAGGCAGAGGCATCCCATAGTGTACCATCAAGGTCGAATATTAAACCGTCGCTCTGCAAAACTAAAACCGTTTGATTGTTTCGGTGATATGTGCCAGGTGATGTTTTCCATGCCACGAATAAATCGCAAGGTTACGTTTTAGCGGTATTTCGTTACCGGTTTCGGGATGAATAAAAGTACGGTTCCATTGCTCTTCGGTAAAACTTTCAAATAAGGCTACCATGCGCTGATGTATGCCTTCCAGCATTTTTAATGAGGGCTCAATAGGTAAACGATAATCGGGCAATAATGCCCAGTCGGCTTCTTCGTAAGCTTTTATAACAGGTTTATCCTCGGTAAGCGCCCATTTAAAACGGATAATGGAGTTCATATGACTGTCGGCAATGTGATGTACTACCTGCCTGATGGTCCACCCACCTGTACGATATTGGGTATTTAATTGCTGCTCATTCAGGCCGATCACCGCGTTGCGCAGTTTACCGGGCAGCACTTTGATGTCGTTTATCCATCCGTTGATGGCGTGCTGGGTATAGGATACAGGTGGGGTAAACTTTCCGGTAGGATAGCGCAATGCTTCGTCTGTCATGGCTTGAATATTTAGTGAATGGAATTTCTCAATTATAATTATTTTACCTTGCGTTAGCAATAGGTACAATGCTAAATGTAAAAATAGTAATATAGCCGCGTTATTGTTATTTATGCCGGATAAGCTTTAACCCGATTTAGCGTTTTAGCCTTGTTATTTAAACCGATGATCAGAAAAATACTTGTATTCCTGCTGCTTTTTGCCTTTTCCTACGCTGATGCTGAAACTATAAAAACTGATGTATTGGTGATTGGCGGCGGGGCAAGCGGTGTGGCAGCAGCGATACAAAGCGCCCGTAGCAAAGTAAAAACAATATTGGTGGAACCTAATGCCTGGCTTGGCGGCAGCATGACCATGAGCGGTATGTGTGTACTGGATGCCAACCGCAATATGCCATCAGGGATTTGGGGCGAGTTCCGCAGAAAAGTAACCGATTACTACAGGCCGAGATTAGGCTATGATACTATCCATAATTCTATTTTGAGGTTTGAACCTTATACTGGGGCGCAGATATTAAAAAAGATAACCGATACCGTAAAAAACCTGACGGTCAAGCTTAAAACCCCGTGGACCAATATTAAAAAAGATGGTACAGGCTGGGAAGTAAGTATTACTGAGAACGGAGAAACGGTTAACATTAAAGCAAAAGTAGTGGTTGACGGAACCGAAACAGGCGAAGTGGCTGCAAAAGTCGGGGCGCAATTTGTAAGCGATGAAGGTGATAAGGACAATGAAACCATTACATGGATAGTGATATTAAAAGATTTTGGACGAGGGGCAGATAAGACTATAACCAAACCGGAAGGATATGATCCGGCTTTGTATGCTTACTTGAAAGGAAAAGACATTAAGCAAATGCTGAAAGCTGTAAGCATACCCAATGATAAATACATGATCAACTGGGCAGGTGCTGAACAGGTAAAGCCGGAGAATAAAATTGAAGCTTATCAAAAAGCAAAACTGAAAACATTAGGCTTGATCTATTACCTCCAAACTGAATTGGGTTATAAAAATCTTGGCCTGGATGATCAATTTGATACCGCCGACCACTTGCCTCCTATGCCTTATATAACGGAGAGCAGGCATGTAAAAGGACCGATCCGTATGGTTTTGGATGATATTTTAAAACCTTATGAAAGGGATTCAAAATTATTCCGCACTTCAATTGCGGTGGGTGATGCTATGCCGGCGGATCATAAACAGGCATTCCCTGCTTATTCCATTCCGCTTGGCGGCATTGTGGCGAGGGATGCGGATAATATATTAGTAACGGAAAAGGCAATTTCGGTTACACAGGAAGTAAACGCCAGCACTATGGACCCATCAGTGCAAATGACGCTGGGGCAGGGCGTGGGTGCTACAGCGGCTTATTGTGCCTTCTTTAAAACTACTACCAAACATTTGCGTGTCCGCATTATACAGGGCGAAGTATTGGATTACAAGGGGTACATAGTTCCGCTTACTGATGTCCCTCAAAAAGACCCGCATTTCAGAGCCATACAGCAAGTGTGTGCTACGGGATTATTAAAAGGTATTCAAAAAACGAATGGCAATATTATAGAGATGCATTTTGAGCCGAATGACCTGGTCAGCACCGATGAGATACGTCCCGTTTTGGACGAGATATATACCCGCTCGTTTTTGTGGTTCAATAAAGAAAAGCCGGGCGCTCAGTTTACTTTGGGCAACCTGCTTTCGCTTATCAGTGATTATACTTTGACCGATCCAAAAACCCTACAGAACTACCTGCAAAAAGCATGGACAAGCCAGTTTAAACTGAAAGGAAGTTTTGATTTGAGCCGCCCGGTAACCAGGCTGGAATTTACTGTGCTGACCAACAGGTATTTAAATCCATTCGCCAAAACAGTGGATCTGACGGGTAGGATTGTGAATTAGCTTCACCCGTATTCTCTTTTTTAAACTAAATTCACATAACTTTTTACCAAAAAGAAAATGTCATTTCGATAGAGCATGGGCAGGAGTTGGAGTTTGTGCGAAAGAGAAATCTTATACGCCTGGCATAGTTGCTCATCGCTTCTATAAGATTTCTCTCTCGCCTGTGCGCAGTCCCCTTGCATGTTCGTTCGAAATGACATGAATGGGTTCAAATCGTGAATTAATTAAGGTGTTGCAAATCTTATCAACCTGCAACACCCTTATTCATTTATTTGCGGCCAACATTTTCATTATGCAGCCTGTCCATATTGGAGGCAGCTTCAATAATGCTTTTTACGGCGGATACACGTATGCCTTCTGCAGCTTTTTTATCAAGTAACAGGTACGATGAAGTGTGCGCCAGCAATGCTGCAAGTATTGCTTCCATCGGGGGAGGATAATTTACTTTCTCGATACGTTTCCAGGGGACTTCTCTGAAATGTAACTCCCATAAAATTTTTGGCCACCAATCGGGGCAAATTGGATAATCGTCCATAACCATTGTTTTGATGTTTGCCTACTCTATAAGATCCCTTTTCGGCTCATCGGGTGCTTACTCTTGATCAGGATTTTCAGCTTATTCCTTCAGGGTCTGTAAGTAAAGCTACACACAACCGGGATAAAAGCAGGGAGTACTGCTACGGGATATTTCAGCGTATTTGTACGCAATTGTCAATGGTGTTTTAACGGATTGATAACCAACGTTTTTGATTATTTCAGAATGGCATACAAATGCTCATCCATAACAACCCCATTTTTGGTCACCGCATTTCGCATAATGCCCTCTTTAGTATACCCGGCTTTTTCGAGCACACGCATAGACGCAGGGTTTTTACTATAAACGCTGGCCTGGATACGAATAAAATCAAGTTGTGTAAAAGCATAACTGGTAACCAGTTTAACAGCTTCAGGCATAATGCCGCGTCCCCAAAGTTCTTCGCTCAGCCAATAACCTAAAATGGCCGTTTTATGATAAACATCCTGGCGTGGTTCAAGACCTATACCACCCATCACCTGGCCATTAACAGTAATAGCAAAGTTGACCAACGGGTCCTGGTGAAGTAAACTATTCACCCACAATTCAGCTTCATCTATCGTATAGGGTGACGGGAACCTATCCATCAAACATGCCGAAACTTTTGGGTTATCCGCGTGCTTTTGCAGCGATACCTCATCTCCCTTTTTCCATCCGCGAATGATAAAACCTGTTCCCTTTAATTCCATATTTGTAATGTAGCGATTGCTAAAATACTATTATTATCAATTTGCTAAATTGCGGTCAGAAATAAGTTGATTAAGTTGATTGTGTGAAATGGTTGATTAAGTTAAATGGCAGAACTTAAATTCAAACTTAATCAACCCAATCCAACTCAATCAACCACTCACCAAACATTGACATGAAGAAATTATTTACCCTGATCCTGGTTATTGCTTACGTCAATTCCTTCGCACAAAAGCTGGATAAACTGACTGTCGAAAAGATCATGCGCGACCCTAAATGGATAGGCACTTCGCCGTCAAATATCCGCTGGGGCGATGACAGCAAAAAAATCTATTTTAACTGGAATCCAGAAAGCGCCGACCAAGGCGAATTATACAGCATTACCACAACCAATACCAAACCGGTAAAAGTTGGTTTAGCCGAAAAAAAGGAACCCGCTTCTGCCAATGGCGCCTGGAACAGATCACATACTATTAAAGTATTTGGAAGTAACGGAGATATTTTCCTATCGGATATTATAAAAGGGAAGATCATACAATTGACTAACACGGTTGACAGGGAAAGCAATCCGGGATTTAGCGGAGATGAAAGCGGCGTTCTGTTTGTCCGGAACAATAATTTGTATGAAATTAAACTCAATGGCAGCGGGTTGATTCAGCTAACCAATTTTATACACGGCGATAAAAAAAGTAAGGAAGAGGACAATACCCAGCAAAAATGGCTGAAGGCGCAGCAGCTCGAATTGTTTGACGTGATCAAAGAAAAGGATAAGGAAGAAAAATTAAATACCGTCAACCGCAAAGCGCTTCAACCCAAAAAACTGAGAGAGATCAATGTAGATGATAAACGGATAAGTGGGTTGCAAATAAGTCCTGATGAGAGATACATTACCTATCGTTTGGTGACTACGCCTGACGATAAACAAACTATCGTCCCCGATTATGTAACTGCATCAGGTTTTACAGAGGATATCCCCAACCGCGAAAAAGTGGGCGGACCTCAGCCCAGCTCGGTGACCTATATTTTCGACAGGCAGCGTGATACGGTCTACAGTATTTCGACCAAAGAAATACCCGGCATAAAAGACCTGCCGGATTATTTAAAAGACTATCCGAAAGAACTGGAAGCCCGCAAGAAAGCGAATGAAGACAGGAAGGTAGATATCAGCGGCCCGTACTGGAATGGCGACGGGAAATATGCCGTAGTAGAGGTGGATGCGCAGGATAATAAAGACCGCTGGATCATGAAGCTGGACGCCGCTAATGGTCAGCTTAGCCTGCTCGACAGGGAACGTAACGAGGCTTGGGTAGGTGGCCCCGGAACAGGTAATTTAGGCTGGACAGACAACACGCATTTTTATTACGAAACGGAAGAAAGCGGTTATGCGCATATTTATGTTGCGAATGTCGTAAACAATACAAAAAAACAACTTACTAACGGAAAATGGGAAGTGCAAACGCTGCAATTATCAAAGGATAAAAAGACATTCTATTTTACAGCCAACATGGAGCATCCGGGCGTTACAGATTTTTACAGCATACCGGTGAGCGGCGGAACACCTGTAAAATTAACCTCGATGAAAGGGGGTAATGAGGTAACCCTTTCGCCTGATGAAAAATGGTTGGCGATCCGCTATTCGTACACCAATAAGCCCTGGGACCTGTACCTGCAGGAAAACAAGCCGGGTGCAAAAGCAATAAAAATTACCAACTCAGTTAGCGATGAATATAACTCATACCCATGGCGTGCGCCGGAGGTCATCACCTTTAAAAACCGTTATGGAAGCGATGTATATGCAAGGGTTTATGAGCCTAAAAACCCCGACCCGGCAAAACCGGCAGTGGTATTTGTACATGGGGCAGGTTACCTGCAAAATGTAACCTATTCGTGGAGTTATTATTTCAGAGAATTTATGTTCAACAATATGCTGGCGGATAATGGCTATTATGTGATGGATATTGATTACACAGCAAGCGCAGGCTACGGGCGTGATTGGCGGACGGGCATCTACCGTCACATGGGTGGTAAGGACCTGAGCGACCAGGTTGACGGGGTAAGATACCTGGTTGATAAGTATGGCGTCAATCCAAAGCATGTGGGGATGTATGGGGGCTCTTATGGCGGTTTTATGACGCTGATGGCAATGTTTACAGCACCTGATGTATTTACCTCGGGTGCGGCTATACGGTCGGTTACAGACTGGGCGCATTATAATCACGGCTATACAGACCAGATATTGAATGAACCCTATAATGATGAAAAAGCTTACCGTCAAAGTTCACCTATTTATTTTGCCAATGGGTTGAAAGGTAATTTATTGATGTTGCATGGCATGGTAGACCAAAATGTGAACTTTCAGGATATTGTGCGGCTTACGCAGAAGCTGATAGAGCTGCATAAGGAAAACTGGTGGCTGGCCCCGTACCCGGTAGAAGACCATGCCTTTGAAGTACCCAGCAGCTGGACGGATGAATATAAACGGATATTTAAGCTGTTTGAAGAAACACTGAAGAAATAAGATGAAACAATTGTTCGCTATCTTATTATTACTCTGCCTGGGATGCACACATCATTCCCCAAAAGTTGATATCAAAATAAATCTTTCCCACAGTAACCGATCATTAACCATCAATGGCTTTGATAAAGCAGTTATCGCCGATATTGGCCGGGACACCGTCAATAACGATGCCTGGCAAAGCCTGCTACCTGTTTACAAGATGCCTGCGGATACGGATATGAAGGATTACCAAAAAGCGCAGCCCGGTAATTATGTGGTAGCTGATAGTGTGGTTATCTTCACTCCTGATACGTTGTTTAAAAAGGGACAGTCTTATTTTTTGCGGTACTATCCGCATACCGAGGGGGTGAATGCCTGGCAATACATTCGTGATAAAAAACGCCCGGGTGATTTAGGCTATAAAGATTTGGTTTTTAGCTACTGAAACAATTTTTACTATTGAATTTCAAATAAGAATTCATATATTTGCACGGTAATTAAAGGAATGAGAGGGGACAGTAGTCCCCTCTTTTATTTACCAATAATATCGTTTGCCTAAAAATTACGGATAATGGACATTGAAAAAAGGGTAACCGAACTGGTGGAGGAGAAGATCGCCGACAGGCCCGATCTGTTCCTGGTGGATGTGAAAATGCACTCCAACGGAAAGCTGATCATCCTGGTGGATGGTGATAAGGGGATCGGGATAGCCGATTGTGCTGCGATAAGCAGACATGTTGGGTTTCACCTGGAGGAAGAGAATGTGGTGGATACCGCTTATAACCTGGAGGTTTCATCGCCGGGTATTGATGCGCCGCTGGTATTGTCCCGCCAATATGTAAAGAATGTTGGGCGGAACTTAGCCATAAAGATGGCCGACGGCAGCAAAAAAGAAGGTAAGTTAACAGGAATGACGGAAGATGTCGTTATTATAGAAGAAATTAATAAACAAAAAGGGAAAAAGGCCGAAACAACAGAAACCGTGATCCCGATGACGCAAATAACAGAAACAAAAGTTTTAATATCATTCAAGTAAAAAATGAGCAATATTAATTTGATTGAGTCTTTTCAGGAATTTAAAGACTTCAAAAACATCGACCGCCCAACCATGATGAGCGTACTGGAAGACGTTTTCAGAAGCATGATCAGGAAAAAGTATGGTAATGATGAGAATTGTGACGTGATCGTAAACACCGATAATGGTGACTTGGAGATCTGGCGCACAAGAACGGTGATGGAAGATGGTTTCTCGGAGGATGACGACCTGGAGATAGAGCTTGCAGAAGCAAAAAAATACGATGCTGACCTGGAAGTGGGTGATGAATACATTGAGCAGATCACGCTGGAAAGTTTTGGCCGCCGCGCTATTTTAGCCGCACGCCAGACATTGGTTTCCAAGATACTTGAATTAGAGAAAGACGAAATATTTAAAAAATATAAAGATCGTGTGGGTGAAATAGTGACCGGTGAGGTTTACCAGGTTTGGAAAAAAGAAACCCTGGTGCTGGATGATGAAGGCAACGAACTGTTGCTTCCAAAATCAGAACAGATACCCGCTGATTACTTTAAAAAGGGTGATAATGTAAAAGCGGTGGTGAGCAAGGTAGATATGCTGAACAGCAACCCCAAGATCATTATCTCTCGCACCGCGCCTGAGTTTTTACAGCGTTTATTTGAGCAGGAAGTACCTGAAATATTCGACGGACTGATCACGATCAAAAAGATCGTTCGTGAGCCGGGCGAAAGGGCAAAAGTTGCTGTGGAATCTTATGATGATCGCATTGATCCGGTGGGCGCCTGCGTAGGTATGAAGGGATCGCGTATACATGGTATTGTCCGCGAACTGAAAAATGAAAATATCGATGTCATCAACTTTACTAATAATTTACAGCTATATATTCAGCGTGCCTTATCACCTGCCAAGATCACCTCTATTAAACTGGATGATGATAAAAAAACAGCAGCAGTGTATTTAAAACCAGACCAGGTATCGCTGGCTATCGGCCGTGGAGGTCATAACATTAAACTGGCAGGTAAACTAACTGGCTATGAGATAGATGTTTACCGCGAAGCAGATGAACAGGATGAGGACGTAGATATCGAAGAATTCTCAGACGAAATTGAAAGCTGGATCATTGATGAGTTCAAACGCATAGGGCTGGATACTGCAAAATCAGTGCTGGCATTGACTGTTGGCGAACTCGTAAAACGTACTGATCTGGAAGAAGAAACCGTTAAGGAAGTGTTATCAATTCTGCAGGCTGAGTTTGAATAAACAGAATAAGCAAAATTAAAATCGTATTTTTGCAAAATAAGCAGAGAAATTAATAATAAATGTCAGAAGACAAATCTATAAAATTAATTAGGGCAGTAAAGGAACTGAACATTGGGATGAATACCATTGTTGATTTTCTGACTTCCAAAGGCTACAAGATCGAAAAGCAGCCGATGGCTAAGTTAGATAGCGACATGTATTCCGCTTTGCTCAAGGAATTTGCCTTTGATAAAAGTATTAAGGAAGAGGCCAAGCAGATCAGTATTGGAAAGATCAGGAAGGAAGAGCCTGGCCAGTTTCCTGACAAGGCAAATGAGCCGCGCCGTTCAAGAGACTTTGAGAACGAAGAGATACTGATCAAAAATACCGGCCATTTTTCAGCTCCTGCTGAGAAGCCAAAACCGGAACCGGTTAAAACCGAAGACCGTAATGACGTAAGTCTGCCCGGTGTAAAGGTAGTAGGTAAAATAGATCTGAACGCGCCTGTACGCACGGAGAAAAAGGAAGAACCGGTAGTAGCTAAAAAGGAAATCGCTCCTGAGGTAAAGGAAGAGCCTAAAAAAGCAGAAGAAGTAAAACCGGCAGCTGTAAAAGCTGCTGAACCAGAGCCTGTAAAAGAGGTAAAGGAAGAAACGAAACAAGCTGAACCTAAGGCAGTAGAGCCGCAGGTTGCAGAAACACCGGCCGGTGATGAGCCCGAAGTGGACGAAGTGATCAGGGCCAAAGCCGAAAGATTGAGCGGTCCGAATGTAATTGGTAAGATACAGTTGCCGGTAAATGCGCCAAAGCGTAACCCGGTAGCGTCATCATCAAATACCAGTAATGCTGCTGACCATAAACGTAAAAGAAAGCGTAAAGATAACCAGGGTGGTGGTGGCAACAATCAGCCGCCGCAGGGGGGTAATCAACCACCGCAGGGTACTATTAACCCTAATCGACCCGATTTCAGGAACAGGAATCCCAATGCACCTGCCGGTAACCGTCCCGATTTCAGGAACAGGAGTTCATCACCGGGTACTCCAAAAGAAGAACCTACAGAAAAGGAAATACAAGACCAGATCAAAGCAACACTGGCTCGTTTAAGCGGTGCCGGCAAATCAGGTAAATTTGCACAGCGGGCCAAGTTCCGCCGTCAGAAACGTGATGATGTTGCTTCAAGTGCCGAAGAGTTGGCATTGGAACAGGAATTGCAATCAAAAGTATTGAAGGTTACCGAGTTTGTAACTGCAAACGAATTAGCCTTGATGATGGATGTTTCTGTTACGCAGATCATATCCACCTGTATGAGCCTGGGCATGTTCGTGTCTATTAACCAAAGGCTTGATGCCGAAACATTGGCTATAGTGGCTGATGAATTTGGCTACCAGGTTGAATTTGTAAAACCACAGGACGAAGAAGCTAACCTTGATACGCCCGATGATCCGGCCGACCTTGTGCCACGTGCGCCGATAGTAACCATCATGGGCCACGTTGACCACGGTAAAACATCTTTACTCGACTTTATCCGCAAAACTAACGTAATAGGCGGTGAAGCAGGGGGTATCACCCAGCACATTGGTGCCTACGAGGTTACGTTACCGGATGATAAAGGAAAGATCACTTTCCTGGATACACCAGGCCACGAGGCATTTACTGCCATGCGTGCCAGGGGTGCCCAGGTAACGGATATTGTAATTATCGTAATTGCTGCTGATGACAGTGTGATGCCGCAAACACGCGAGGCTATTAACCACGCGCAGGCTGCAGGAGCACCTATCATTTTTGCATTCAGTAAGATAGACCGTCCGGGTGCGAACGCGGACAAGATACGCGAACAACTATCAACCATGAATATCCTGGTTGAAGAGTGGGGCGGTAAATACCAGTCGCAGGAAATATCTGCCAAAACAGGATTGAACGTAGATAAGCTGCTGGAAAAAGTTTTACTGGAAGCAGAATTGCTTGAACTCAAAGCCAATCCAAATAAACGTGCAATAGGTACTGTTATTGAAGCTGCGCTTGATAAAGGACGTGGTATTGTGACCACTATCCTGGTACAGGCGGGCAGGCTGAAAGTAGGCGATCCTATACTGGCCGGCTGCTACAGCGGGCGTGTAAAGGCATTGACCAACGAACGCGGTCAGCGGGTTGATTCTGCCGGCCCATCAACACCTGTACAGGTGCTGGGTATGCAGGGTGCGCCTACTGCCGGTGATAAGTTTAATGCATTGGGCAGCGAGGTTGAAGCCCGTGAGATCGCCAACAAGCGTTTGCAATTGCAACGTGAACAGGGCTTGCGTACACAAAAACACATTACTCTTGACGAGATTGGCCGCCGTCTGGCAGTTGGCAACTTTAAAGAGTTGAATATCATTGTTAAGGGTGACGTGGATGGTTCAATTGAAGCATTATCCGATTCATTACTGAAACTTTCTACCGAGCAGATACAGGTAAATATCATTTCGAAGGCAGTTGGTCAGATATCAGAGTCTGACGTATTGCTGGCTTCGGCTTCAGATGCGATCATTATAGGCTTCCAGGTACGTCCTTCGGGCGGTGCCCGTAAGCTGGCTGAGCAGGAACAAATTGATATCAGGTTGTACTCTATCATCTATGACGCGATAAACGAGATAAAAGCGGCTATGGAAGGTATGCTTGCCCCAACATTTGAAGAGAAGATAGTAGCGAACGTGGAGATACGCGAAACCTTCAAGATCAGCAAAGTTGGTACTATTGCCGGCTGTATGGTGCTGGATGGTAAAATAACCCGTAACAGTAAAATACGCATCATCCGCGAGGGTGTGGTAGTTTACACGGGTGAGCTGGCCTCATTAAAACGCTTTAAAGATGATGTTAAGGAAGTAAACGCCGGTTATGAGTGCGGTTTGAATATTCAAAACTTTAACAATATTGAAGTGGGCGACATTGTAGAAGCCTATGAAAATGTGGAAGTTAAGCGTAAATTATAAATAATATAATATTTAAGTTGAGAAGGCTGCTGATAATAATTAGCGGCCTTTTTTTGTTTTTGATTAATTATAACTAAGTTGGTAGTTGGGAATCGTTTTTGTTTTTAAGATATGCCATAAGAAGTATTTTAACTAAAAAAGACTTTTTAGTATGTTTTTGAAATAACTGTTTGATTTCTAACTAAAAGACATGTAAATTCCCATTTCAGTTTTGCCTAACCAATTATAATATCCGTTTTAATGAAAAAAATTATACTTAAACTAAGCCTTTTGTGTTTTTTGAGCGTGACATTTATTGGCAAATCATTTGGACAGGCAGCGCTGAATGATAGCTCGTATGTGCAAGCGGCCATAGCCCAAAATGTCACTAATTTCTATAAAGCCATCGGTCCGGAATCAAGATTATATAACGGACATGAATACCCTCCTTATGATCCGCATATTAAAGGCAATGCACTTTTCCCTTATAATGTACAAAGCTGGGAATACGGCGAAGTCAATTATGATGGGTTGGTTTACCAAAATGTGCCTTTAATGTATGATATCTACAAAGATGTTGTTGTCGTACTGTTATATAACAAGATCTCAATGTTCTCTTTAACGAGTAACAGGGTGCATGATTTTAGTTTAGCTAATCATCATTTTGTAAGGGTTATAGCCGATTCGCTTGGCAAGAATGAAGCAGGTCTAACAACTGGTTTTTATGATCAGCTCTACGGAGGAAAGATTGAAATTTTAGCGAAAAGAACAAAGAGCCTGCAAGGCACCACCAGTAACGCAAACGCTGTACCCGAAACTTATTTTCTTGCAAAAGATGAGTATTATTTAAGGAAGGGCAATATCTATTATAATCTTAGTTTAAGCCAGGGCTCGATCTTAAGACTTTTGAAGGATAAGAAAAGTGAACTCCAGCAATATCTGAAAACTAACAAGATCAGGTTTAAAGACGACCGGGAAGGTAATATGGCCAGGATAGCGGCCTATTACGATCACCTTACCCATTGATATATTGTCTTATGCTACCGGATAAATTATGTGTGAAATACCAGGATACCAATATAAATAAACCGAGCACAGGCGAGCTCATGAATACCATTCAAACCACTTACTGAACTTTATTCTAATGAAAAAAATTTACTTTTTAAGCTTCTGTTTCCTGGTCTTTTTTAAGCTGGCATCTGCCCAGGATGGGGACAAAAAACTCATCAGTGTTAATTTTCAAAAAGCAAAAATTGAACAGGTAGTAAGTGACCTTGAATCAAAGACCGGTTACCATTTTTATTATAACCCTGTACAATTTGATAGTTTAAAGGTAACTGTGCAGGCAACTGACAAGACATTGGAAGCGATCCTGAATACAGCTTTTGAAAAAACAGATTTTCATTATGCAATTTCCCGGCAACAAGTATTTTTAACAAAGGGGCGCGAAATCAGGACCGGTTTGACCGCAGGATTTTTTAATGCCCAACCCTCTGCTGCGCCTGCCGCTCAACAAGCCGCCGTGATTGATTATAGTGTAGAAGAGAAGACAAAAGTAGCAGTGGCCACGACAGAGAATAAGCTATATGAGATCGGCATCCGGACGAACAACATCAAATCAGGGACGGCGAATCTGGCAGGGTACATCCGGAATGCGAAATCCGGTGAAGGCATCATTGGGGCGAGCATCTATAACCCCGACACGAAGAACGGGATCTCGACAGACCAGTTCGGCTATTTTTCCTTAACCCTGCCCAGGGGACGACAAACCCTGGTGATCAAAGGGCTGGGGATGAAAGATACCCGCAGGCATATCATCCTGTATTCGGACGGTAAGCTGAACATCGATATGCAGGAACAGGTGACCTCGCTCAAGGAAGTACAGATCTCG